>JBCBHB010000102.1:0-7842 GCA_038526025.1 Pseudomonadota bacterium | reverse complement strand
CTCTCGGCGGTCCTGCTCAGCATCTCAATTCGTCCGCTCGATCTGGAGTGATGGATCCGCACCGTTCGACGCCGCGTGGCCCTCGCAGGCAGGGCCGACGACGACGCCGATGAGCGTGCCCTCCGCGCATTCCGCGTCCTCGGCGAACATCTCCGCGTCGGTATCCGGCATCATCAGCACGCCCGCCCCCACCATGAGAGCGAAGCCCAGGAGGACGAGCGCTGCCGTACCGGCGAGGCTATCGGGCCAGGCGATCCTCATTCGCTCAGCACCCAGGTGTCCTTCACCCCGCCGCCCTGGCTGGAGTTGACCACCAGGCTGCCCTCCTTCAGCGCCACGCGGGTGAGGCCGCCGGGGACGAGGCGCATGGATTTGCCTACGAGGCAGAAGGGCCGGAAATCCACATGCCGGGCGCCAATGCCGCTCGGCGCCAGCGTCGGCGTTGCCGAAAGCGCGAGGGTAGGCTGGGCGATGAAATTCGCCGGATCGTCCCGCAGCTTCTTCTCGAACTGCGCGCGCTGCTCGGCGGTGCTCTTCGGCCCGATCAGCATGCCGTAGCCGCCCGAGCCGTGAACCTCCTTGACCACCAGCTCCTCGAGATTGCCGATCACATGGGCGCAGGCATCCTTCTCGGAGCAGCGCCAGGTGGGGATGTTCTCGAGGATCGGGCTCTCGCCGAGATAGAAGCGGATCATCTCGGGCACGTAGGTATAGACCGCCTTGTCGTCCGCCACGCCCGCGCCCGGGGCAGAGCAGAGGGTGACGCCGCCCGAGCGGTAGACGTTGAAGAGCCCCGGCACGCCCAGCACGCTGTCGGCCCGGAAGGCCAGCGGATCGATGAAATCATCGTCGATGCGCTTGTAGATCACGTCCACGCGCTGCGGGCCCCGCGTGGTGCGCATCCAGCAGAGCCCGTCCTCCACGAAGAGGTCCTGCGGCTCGACGAGTTCCACCCCCATGAGATCGGCGAGGAAGGAGTGCTCGTAATACGCGGAGTTGAACGACCCCGGCGTCAGCACCACAACGTTCGGCTCGTCCTTGCAGGCGGGCGGGGCCACCTCCTCAAGGGTCGCACGCAGATCGTCCGGATACCTGTCCACAGGCTCCACGGCGCCGCCGGAGAAAAGCTCCGGGAACATGCGCATCATGATCTCGCGGTTCTCGAGCATGTAGCTGACACCCGAGGGTGTGCGGCAGTTGTCCTCCAGCACCTGGAACTTCTCGGGCGCCGTCCGCACGATGTCGATGCCGACGATGTGGGAGTAGACGCGCCCCGGCGGCTCCACCCCCACCATCGCCGGCTGGAAGGCCTCGTTGTTGTAGACCAGCCGTTCGGGGATGATCCCGGCCTTCATGATCTCGCCGCGGTGGTAGACATCGTAGAGGAAGGCGTTGAGGGCACGGGCCCGCTGACGGATCCCCCGGTCGAGCTTCCGCCACTCGGCAGCGGCGAAGACGCGGGGGATGAGATCGAAGGGGATCAGCCGCTCCGGATCGCCCCCCTCGCCATACACCGCGAACGTGATGCCGATCCGCCGGAAGATTGCCTCCGCCTCGGCCGAACGGGTGCGGAGCGTGTCGATGCCGGCCGCGTCGATCCAGGCCGAGACGCGCTCGTAGGCGGGGCGGATGCCCCCGTCCGGCGCGGTCATCTCGTTGAACATGCGACCTCCGTATGGCCGGGCCCGGCCGGTGGACGGGCGGACGGCGGGGCAGGCAAGGCGCGCGCTGGCGAGCGATGCTGCACTGCGAGCTTAACGGGCGCGTGCCGGGGCGCAAGGCGGGCGACGATGCGAGACGCGTCTCAGCAGCCTTGAACGGACGGAAAGCCCGTGTATTCCCGTGCAACGGATGCGTATCGCGATCTGAAGGAACTCCTCATGCGCCATGCAGCACTTGTCCTCGGCGTCATCGGCGGCGCAGTCGGTATGATCGTCGGCTTCTTCGGCTATGGGTTTGCCGAGGCGGTGGGGTGGATCGCAGGCTTCGTCGGCGAGATCTCTCAGGAAGCGGCGGCCGAGCTGGGCCCCGAGAAAGATCGCACTGATGTGAAACTCGCCGCCCTCCTCGCACCGATCGCCGGGATCGCAGGCGGCGCCATGGTACTCACCCAGCGGCTCATGGGTGCGGTGCTGCTGGCCGCTTCGGCGGCGGGCATGCTCTGGGGCTTCGGCTTCGGCGTCTTCACCATGTTTCCCATCGCCATGTGCGGCCTCGCCGCCGTGTTCGCCCTCCTCGCCTCAGGCCCCCTCTCGGAGCGCTGACGCGATAGCGAAGACCATGACGTGCTAAGGCCCTCCGGCGCGCAGCACCGCGAAACGTCCCTCCTGGAAGAGTACGCGCGGGTTCCGCAGCCCTGCCCCCGCCAGCAAAGCGAGGTTACCGTCCAGCGTCTCCGATCGGTCATGCGCCATCCGGGCCCGCGCGGCTTCCAGCACCGCATCGCTCGCCCCCAGCCGACGCGCGGCCGCTTCCCATTCGGCATCCAGCGCAGCTTCCGCGGCGGGCGTGTCGCCCAGGATCTGCTCCGCGTTCACGAACACACCGCCCTGCGCCAGTCGCTCGGCAACAAAGCGCAGGACCAGGCCCTTTCGCGCGGTCTCGAGGTGATGGATCGAGACCGCTGAGATGACCGCGTCGAACGGCCCGGCGGGCAGCGTCTCGGCATAATCCGCCACCATCACCTCGGGCGCCGGCAGGCCCGCTGCCGCAAAGCGCTTCTCGGCCTCGCCGAGCATGCCCCCGGCAATGTCCACCAGCGTTACCGAAAGCCCCGGGTTCGCCGCGGCAACCAGCGCCGAGAAGAGCCCCGTGCCCGCACCGAGGTCGAGCAGCCGAGCGCCCGGCGCAAGCGGGCCGACAGCCTCCACCCCGGCGCCGTAGAACGCTTCGAAACAGGGCACGAGCATATGACGCTCCGCATCGTAGGCCTGCGCTGCCCGGTCGAAGAGCGACGCGAGCGACGCGCCGCTCACGGCAACCGCCCCGTCATCATGGCCGGCCGCGTGCCCGAAAGCCCTGCCGCCTCGCGCATGAAGAAGCGCGCCGCCGAGGGAACGCGGTTCACCGCCCGCAGCCCCGCCTGGCGCAGCGCGGCAAGCACCGGGTTAGCGTTGGAGAAGAGCCGCGCCAGCCCGTCCATACCCAGGGCAAGCGCCGCGTTGTCGAAGCGCCGCCACTGCTCATAGCGCCGCAAGACGCCCACATCTCCGATGTCTTCCCCCCGCCTCGCAGCCTCGGCCAGCACCTCCGTCAGCGCCGCCACGTCGCGCAGACCCATGTTGAGGCCCTGACCGGCGATCGGGTGCACCCCATGCGCCGCATCGCCCGCCAGCGCGAGGCGCGGCGCGACGTAGTCATCCGCCAGTTCGAGCGCCAGCGGAAAGGCCCGGCGGGGCGCCGCCAGCCGGAGCCGCCCGAGGCGCGGGCCGATGCGCGCCGCAAGCGCGGCTTCGTAGGCCGCATCATCGAGCGCCATGAGCCGCTTGGCCTCCCCCGCCCGCTCCGACCACACGAGACCCGAACGGTTCTCCGGCAGCGGCAGCACCGCAAAGGGCCCGCCCGGGAAGAAGCTCTGATGGGCGCGACCGCCATGCGGCTTCTCATGCGCGATGGCGGCAACCAGCCCCGTCTGCCCGTACCGCATGACCTGGCGCCCGATACCCGCCATCGCCGCCAGTGCCGAACCCCGGCCGTCCGCCGCGATCGCCAGCGGGGCGACCACCTGCGCACCATCCGAGAGCGTCAGGACCGCACGCCCGGGCTCGAATGCCGCATCGGTGACGTCCGTGGGCGCCATGTGACGAATGCCGGGCTCGGCGGCGACCGCCTGCAGCAGCGCGGCCCGGAGGTAGCGGTCCTCGAGGATCCACCCGATCCGCGCTTCCTCGAGCGCCCTTGGGTCGAAATGCAGGTCCGCCGCCACGGCGCCATCGGCCCCCGGCACCCCTTCGCTCACCGTGATGTCCCGGATCGGCTCGGCCCTGGCTTCCAGCCCCTGCCAAAGCCCCAGCGCGCGCAGGCACCCGGCAGAGCCGAGCGCCATGGCATAGGCCCGTCCGTCGAAGGCAGGGTCGGCACGCACCGCCTCGGCCACCCGGTCCAGCAGCACCACCTCGAAGCCCGTTCGCGCCAGCGCCAGTGCCAGCGCCGGTCCCACCAGGCCGGCGCCCGCCACGACCACATCCGCCCGGACCACCGCCGCCGTGATCGCCTCTTCGCCGCCCGTGCTCGTGCCTGCTGCTCGCATCATGGCTTTGACTTAGGCGCCCCGCCCGGGCCATGTCCATCGCAGAGGCCGCGCAGCCAGCGCGGCGGGCCGCCGCGGCACGTGCAGCGCATGTGATCTCCCTCGGCGCTGACCACGCAGCCAGGGCGGGAGGATCGGCCATGAACAGCAACGCAGACGATGCGCGGGGCCTGAGCGCCGCCGCCCAGGGACGCGAGATCGCCGCCGGCCGGCTCGACCCCGTCGCCCTCGCCGAGGCCTATTTCGCCGCCATCGATGCCCACCCCGCCGGCAGTCTCGTCTATGCGCGGCTCACCCGCGCCCGCGCGCTCGGCGAAGCCGCGGCCGCCAGGGAGCGCGCCCGCGGCGGCAAGACCCTCGGCCCGCTCGACGGCGTGCCCGTGAGCTGGAAGGACCTTATCGACACCGCCGGCACCGCCACCGAAGCCGGCACCCGTCTCCTCGCGGGTCGCGTGCCTGCGCAGGACGCCAGGGTGCTGGTCAATGCGGGGGCCGCGGGCAGCGTCTGCCTTGGCAAGACCCATCTCTCCGAGGTGGCGTTCTCCGGGCTCGGCGTGAACCCCATGGCGGCGACCCCGCCCAACCGCAACGGATCGCAGCTGGCGCCGGGCGGCTCCTCTTCCGGTGCGGCCGCCTCGCTGGCCTTCGGGCTGGCCCCACTCGCCATCGGCTCGGATACAGGCGGCTCGGTCCGCATCCCCGCAGCCTGGAACGACCTCGTGGGCCTCAAGACCACCTACGGCCTCGTCTCCAACGACGGTACCGTCGCGCTCTCCCCCTCGCTCGACACCATCGGCCCGCTCGCCCGCACGGTGGAGGACGTCGCCCTCGGCCTCGGCCTCCTCACCGGCGAAAGCGCGCCGGAGATCGGCGACCTCACCCCGGCAGACCTCCGGCTCTTCGTGGCGGAGAGCGTGGTGATGGATGGCGTGGAAGCCCCCATCGCCTCGGCCTTCGACAGCGCGCTCAGCCGGCTCTCAACCGCCGGCAGCGCCATCGCGCGCGGCCCCGTACCCGCCTTCGCGAAGGCCGAGGAAACCGCCCGCCGTCTCTCCTTCATCGTGAACGCGGAAGCCTGGCAGGTCTGGGGCGCCGCCCTCGCCGAGAAGCCCGACACGGTCTTCCCTTATATCGAGACCCGCATCCGCACGGGCGAGAGCGTCGGCGCCGAAAGGCTCGCCGAAGCGCTCGCCACCTTCGCCGCGCTGCGGGACGAAACGGCCGCCTTTATCGCCGAGCATGGCCTCCTTGTGATGCCAACCGTGCCGATCGCGGCCCCGCCGGTCGCGCGCCTCCTGGCCGACGAGGCGTTCTATGCCGAGCGTAACCTGATGGCGCTCCGCAACACGCGCATGGCCAACCTCCTCGGCCTCTCGGCGCTCACCCTGCCGACGGGCACCCCGATGGCCGGCCTCATGCTCGTGGGCCCGCCGCTGGGCGAGGCGGCCCTCCTCGCCGCCGGCCGCGCCATCGAAGCCACCCTTTCCTGACCGCGAAACACGGCGCCCGCGCCTCCAAGCCGGGTGGTGGGGCGCGGCGGGGCGCGTCCGGGCGGGTGGGTCCGCGGGGTCTCCGCAACCCGGTGCGGTGACGGCCTGGGAGGACGCGTCCCTCCCCAGCCACCGGCCATCCGAAACCCGCAACGCCTTTGCCCAGCGCAGCTTCTCCAACGTGACATTTTGCCCACGACGGCGCTTCGGCGCCCTCGGGCCCGCCGCGGCCCGTTCCGGTCCGCTGGCATCCGCGGCCTTCTGCGGCTACACTCAGCCCTGTGTGAGGGTGCGTAAAAAGACATCCCGCTGTTGAGGATATCGTGATGCAGTTTCCGGCCCGGCTCGAGGGGCTTCCGGAATATGCCTTTCCGCGTCTGCGCCGCCTGCTCGAGGGTCTGGCGCCCGGGGCGCCGGAGGCGGCTATGTCGATCGGGGAGCCGCAGCACCCCGTGCCCGGTTTCGTCATGCCCGCCATGGCCGCCCATGCGGCAAGCCTCTCGCGCTATCCGCCCAACGAAGGCATCCCCGCCCTCCGCGAGGCTGCCTCGGCCTGGCTCGCCCGCCGCTACGGCGCGGCGGAGACCTATCGCGATCCGGAAACCCAGATCCTGCCGCTCAACGGCACCCGCGAAGGCCTCTTCAACGCCTGCCTCGCCCTCTGCCCGGAGGAGAAGAACGGCGCCCGGCCCACGGTGCTGCTGCCGAACCCCTTCTACCAGTGCTACGCCGTGGCCGCCCTCACAGCCGGCGCCGAGCCCGTCTACGTCCCCGCCACGGCCGAGACCGGCCACCTGCCGGACTACGCGGCCCTGCCCGAGGACCTGCTCGAGCGGACCGCCATCGTCTATATCTGCTCGCCCGCGAACCCGCAGGGCGCGGCCGCCGATGCCGCCTGGTGGCGCCGCCTCTTCGCCCTGGCCGAGCGCTACGATTTCCGCATCTTCGCGGATGAGTGCTACAGCGAGATCTGGCGCGAGACGCCGCCCACCGGGGCGCTCGAGGTCGCCTCGTCGGCGGGGTTCGACCCCGAACGCCTCGTCGCCTTTCACTCGCTTTCCAAGCGCTCCAACCTCGCCGGTCTCCGCTCGGGCTTCGTGGTCACAGGGCCCGAGGCGCGCCGCCGGCTCCTCCAGCTCCGCTCCTATGCGGGCGCGCCCCTTCCCATCCCCGCCCAGCACGCCGCTGCCGAGGCCTGGGCAGACGAGGCGCATGTGGAAGAGAACCGCGCGCTCTATGCGGAGAAGTTCGCGCTCGCCGACGAGATCCTCGGCAACCTGCCCGGCTACGCGGCACCGGAGGCCGGCTTCTTCCTGTGGCTCAGGGTGCCCAACATCGACACCTCGGCCGCCAACGGCCTCGATGCCGGCGAGGTCGCTGCCCGCAGGCTCTGGTCCGAGGCCGGGGTCAAGGCGCTGCCGGGGCTTTACCTCTCGCGCGAGACCCCCGCCTTCCTCGGCGGCGGCAATCCCGGCGCGGGTTATCTCCGCCTCGCCCTCGTCGCGCCGGCTGCCGAGGTGCGCCGCGGACTCGAGGCGGTGCGCGACGTGCTGACGCCCACCGCAGATCGCGGCCCGGGCGTCGGCTGACGAGAAAGGGAACGGCCATGGCACTCTTCTGGGGCGAAGGCGCATCCGCCAGCGGCGCGGCCGAGGACGAGCGCCGCGGCCGGCGCGGGCGTCAGCGCGAGCGGAGCGCGGGCCGCACAAAGCCGGGCCGGGCCGGCGCTGCAACGGCCCAGGCCCCCCGTCGTGCCGAGCACCCGGCGATGACATGGCTTTCCGCCGCCGCGGCCCGGATGGCCGGGCTCGGCGCCCTTGCGCTCGCCGTTGTCCTTGGGGCCGCGCTGATCAGCTACGATGCGGCCGACCCCAGCCTCCTCACCGCCACGGGCCGCACCCCCTCCAACTGGCTCGGCGCGCCCGGTGCGATGCTGGCAGACCCGCTGGTGCAGGGCCTCGGCCTGGCCGCCTGGGGCCTTGTTGCGCTCTTCGGCGTCTGGGGCTGGCGCCTGGCGCTGGCGCGCGGCGATGAGCGCTTCTGGGGCCGCCTCGTCACCATGCCTCCCGCCATCGGCGCCGCCGCCGTGTTCGCCGCGCTGAA
>JBCBHB010000101.1:0-7877 GCA_038526025.1 Pseudomonadota bacterium | reverse complement strand
CTATGTGGCCGAGAGCGACGAGATCGCGCGGTACGACGACCGGAGCGTGATCCTCGTGGAGGTCGACATCCCCGAGATCGCGCTGCCCCGCATCCGCCTCGGCCTCGCCGTCTCCGCCACCACCCCCAGCGTGCCAGGCCAGCGCTTCGAGGGCACCGTGGAGGCGATCGACAGCCAGGTGGATGCGTCCAACCGCACCGCCCGCCTCCGCGTCGCCATCCCCAACCCGGACGACACGCTCCGCCCCGGCGCCTCCTTCACCGTGCGCCTCGCCCTGCCCGGTGACCGCTATCCCAGCGTCCCGGAACTCGCCGTCCAGTTCTCCCGCGGCACCGTCCATGTCTGGCGCGTGGCCGAGGGCAAGGCCGAAAAGGTGCCCGTCGAGATGGTCGCCCGGCGCGACGGCCGCGTGCTGGTGAACGGTCCCCTCGCCCCGGGCGAGCGGGTGATCGTCGAGGGTACCCAGCGCCTCCGCCCGGGCCGCGCGGTCTCAGTGCAGCAGGATGCCGGGGGCGAGACATGAGCACCGGAACAGGCGGCCTCCCCGCCCTCAGCGTTCGCCGCCCCTGGCTCGCCGTCGTCATGAACCTCCTCATCATGATCGCGGGCCTCGCCGCGCTCTGGGGCATCGAGGTGCGCGAGCTGCCGGATGTGGACCGGCCCATCGTCTCTGTCCGCGCCCTCTACCCCGGCGCCTCCCCCACCACCATCGACGCCGAGGTCACCAGCCTCGTCGAAGGCGCCGTCGCCCGCGTCACCGGCGTCACCTCCGTCACCTCGTCCTCCGAGGAGGGCAACTTCCGCATGCGCGCGGAGTTCAGCCCCAACCGCGAGCTGGCCGACGCCGCCTCCGACGTGCGCGAGGCCGTCGCCCGCATCGTCCCCCGGCTGCCCGATGGCGTGGAGGATCTCTTCGTCGTGAAGTCGGAGCGGGACGCGCGCCCCATCATCCAGGTCGCCGTCTCCGCGCTCGATGCCTCGGTCGACACCCTAACCCGCCGGATCGAGGACGAGATCATCCCCGAGATCACGGCGGTCGACGGTGTCTCCGAGGTCGTCCTCTTCGGGGACCGCGAACGCGTCCTCCGCGTCGCCGTCGATCCTGAGCGGCTCGCCGCCTACGGCTTCTCCATCGGCGAGGTATCGGACCTGCTGAGCGCCGCCCAGTTCGACATCCCCGTGGGCGCCTTCGAGGCCGGCCAGCAGGAGGTGCTGGTCCGCGCCGACGCGACCGTCTCCGAACCCGCCCGCATCGAAGCCCTGATGCTGCGCCCCAATGTCCGCCTCGGCGAGATCGCGGATGTCTATTACGGCCTCGCCACGCCCGAGAGCTTCAGCCGGCTCGACGGTCGCCTCATCGTGTCCATGGGCATCGTCCGCCAGGCGCAGTCCAACACCGTGCAGATCAGCCAGGACGTGGAACGCGCCCTCGCGCGCCTGCAGGACCGCTTCCCCGATCTCCGCTTCCAGGTGGTGTCCGACGACGCGGTGTTCATCGAAGGCGCGATCGAGGAGGTGCTGAAGACCCTCGCCCTCGCCGTCATCATCGTGGTCGCCGTCATCTGGGTCTTCCTCGGCCGCCTCGGCGCCACGCTCGTCCCCGCCGTCGCCATCCCCGTGGCCCTCGTCGGCAGCATCGCGGGCATCTGGGCCATGGGCTTCTCGATCAACCTCATCACCCTCCTCGCCCTCGTGCTCGCCACCGGCCTGGTGGTCGACGATGCCATCGTGGTCACCGAGAACGTCCAGCGGAAGCGTACCGAGGGCATGGGCCGCCTCGCCGCCGCCGTCACCGGCACCCGCGAGGTATTCTTCGCCGTCATCGCCACCACGCTCACGCTCATCGCCGTCTTCATCCCCATCAGCTTCCTGCCCTCCGAAGCCGGCCGCCTCTTCACCGAGTTCGGCTTCGTCCTCGCCATCACCGTGGGGCTTTCGAGCTTCGTGGCCCTCTCCCTCTGCCCGATGATCGCGTCGCTCCTGCCCTCCCTCGGCTCCGAACGCGGCCTCGCGGGCCCCATCGGCGGCTGGCTCGCCACGCTCTACTGCGGGCTCCTGGCCCCGGTGGTGAAGGCCCCTCTCGTCGCCCTCCTCGTCTTCGCCGCCCTCGCCGCCGGCGCCGGCGCTCTCTACCCCCAGCTCGGCGAGGAACTCGTCCCACCGGAGGACCGTGGCCGCGTCACCGTCCGCCTCCAGGGCCCGGACGGCACGGGGCTCGACTATACCGACCGTCAGGTCGAGGCCGTCGAGGCCATGTTCCGCCCCTGGGTCGAGAACGGCACGGCCGAGGGCATCTTCTCCATCACCGGCCGATACGACCTCAACCGCGGCGAGATCGGCGCCCGCCTCGCCCCCTGGGCCGTGCGCGAGACCCCGCAATCCGAGATCGAGGCCGATATCGCGCCCCAGCTCGGCCAGCTCGCCGGCGCCCGCGCCCGCATCTCGCGCTCAAACTCCCTCGGCCTGCGCGGCGGCTCCAATGGCGGGCTCGAGCTTGCGCTCACCGGCCCCAGCTACCCCGCCATCGCCGAGGCGGCCGATGCCTTCGCCCTCGCCCTCCGCGAGGTACCGGGCCTTTCGGACATCCGCGTGCAGTACCAGGCCACCCAGCCACAGCTCTCCATCGATATCGACCGGGACCGCGCCGCCGATCTCGGCGTGCCCATGGAAGCCCTCTCCGCCACCCTCCGCGCGCTGATCGACGAGGAGGAGATCGCCGAGCTCACGGTCAACGACGAAGCCATCCCCGTCTTCCTCCAATCCGCCGAGGGCGCGGTGCGCGACCCCACCGACCTCCTCAACCTCAATGTCCGCAGCACCGATGGCCGCCTCGTCCCCCTCCTCCAGCTCGTCAGCTTCGCGGAGGAGGGCGTGGCCGCCGAGCTCGACCGCCACGGCCAGCGCCGCGCCATCGAGATCGACGCGACGGTGGCGCCCGAGCTCACCATGGCCGAAGCCGTCGCCGCCACGCGCGCCCTCGCCCGAGAGGCGCTGCCGGGCGAGATCGGTCTCCTCTTCCTCGGCGAGGCCGCGACACTCGAGGAAACCTCCTCCGCCCTCGCCGCCACCTATGTCATCGCGCTCGTGGTGGTGTTCCTGGTGCTCGTCGCGCAGTTCGAAAGCCTGACCTCCGCCCTCGTGGTCATGGTCACCGTGCCCTTCGGCGTGGCCGCCGCCATCCTCGCCCTCTGGCTCACCGGCACCACGGTCAACATCTTCTCCCAGATCGGCGTGCTCATGCTCATCGGCATCATGGCCAAGAACAGCATCCTGCTCGTGGAGTTCGCCGACCAGCTGCGCGACCAGGGCGCCCGCGTGGCCGCTGCGGCCTCCCGTGCCGCCAGCGCCCGCCTCCGCCCCATCGCCATGACACTGGTCTCCACCGTGCTGGCGGGCCTGCCCCTCATCCTCGGCGGCGGCCCGGGGGCGGAGGCGCGCGCTGCCATCGGCTGGGTGATCTTCGGCGGCCTCGGCCTCGCCACCCTCTTCACCCTGTTCCTGACCCCCGCAGTCTACATCCTGATCGCCGGCCTCGCCCGCCCCCGCGCCGCCCAGGCCGCCAGGCTCGAGGCCGAACTCGCCGCGACCCACGGCGCCTAGGCGCTTTCTCCGAAGGCCGGGCCGGGTCAAGGATGGCAGCGCCACCGGCGAAGCCGGCGCGTCCTTGACGCGGCGCGGCCTTCGCCAATGCTCGGCAAGGCGCCCCTGCGGCGCCTCCCCAGCCCACACTGCCGAGGCCGACGGCGCGGGAAGAGGGGCGCAGAACCGCTCCTCACCCGCCACCGCAGAAACCCCGCAACAACCGATCCCGGCGACCAGCCGGGATGCCGCTTGCCTCAGGCCTGCATGTTCAGGCGCCGACGCTCAGGCGCCCACCACGCTCCGGAAGGCGGAGGCGGCCACCGCCAGCTTCGCCACGCTCAGCGTCGCGCCGCCCCGCAGCTCCGCCATCAGCTTGTCCGCCCGGCCCGCATCCTCGGCCTTCGCCTCGGCCCAGGCGCCCACGGCCGCCGAGCCCACCAGCGCCTCGTCCCGCGCCAGCGCCGCCGCCGCGATCTGGCTCTGCTGGGCGCGGAGATCGCTGATCAGCCGGCCCACGGCCACGCCCTCCCAGTGGTCCGCCGCCGCAAGGCCCCGGGCCTCGGTCCGCAGCCAGTCGAGCCCGAAGCGCGCCCCCGCGGCGAAATAGGTCTCCGCCACCGCATGCACGTCGCGCCCCGTGCGAGCCGCCACATCCACCACATCAAGCACGCCGCCCTGGAATTCGAGGCCCGAGACCTTCGCCGCCAGCTCCTCGGGCACACCCGCTTCCACCAGCCGTGCCACGCGCCCGTCGAGCCGGCCCTTCGTGAAGTCCGTCAGCAGAACCGGCAGCCCCTCCGAGACCACGGCCATCCCGGGCCCGTACATCGAGACCAGCGCGCCCGTGTCGAGCTCCGAGGGCCGCGAGAGAATGCAGGAAAGCTGGCTCGTCATCGCGTGGGCCAGTGCCGTGTGCATCTCGATCTGCACCGCGGCCGGCACCTGGTTGTCCAGCGCGTCGATCTCGGCCTTCAGCTGGCCCACGCTCAGGATCTCGCGCGCCGCGAAGAAGGCCTCCACGATCTCGCCCGTGCTCGCCCCCGTCTCCTCGCCCAGGCGCGCCACGAGGCTCGCGCCCCCCTCGTTCACCACGATGTTCGCCAGCACCGTTGCGATGATCTCGCGCCGCAGCCGGTGCCCCCGAACCGCCGCCCCGAAAGGCTCGGCCAGCGCCTCGGGGAAGTAATCGATGAGAAAATGCTCGAGATGCGGATCGTCCGGCACCGGGCTCGCCACGATCTCGTCGAAGAGCGTGAGCTTCGCATAGGAGACAAGCACGGCGATCTCCGGCCGCGTCAGCCCCTCGCCCCCCGCCAAACGCTCGGCCATCGCCTCGTCGTCCGGCAACAGCTCCACCGCGCGGTTCAGCAGCCCGCGGCTCTCCAGCCCCCGCATGAACCGCCAATGCGCATCCAGCAGCTGCGGCGCCCGCGCCTCCGCCATGCTGATCGCCAGCGTCTGCGTGTAGTTGGTCCACAGCACCAGCTCCGAGACCCGGTCGGTCATCTCCGCCAGCAGCTGGTTGCGCTGCTTCTCGGTCATGTCGCCGGCCTGCACCACCTGGCCGAGCGCGATCTTGATGTTGACCTCGTGGTCCGAACAGTCGACGCCCGCGGAGTTGTCCACCGCATCGGTGTTGATCTTCACGCCCTGCCGCGCCAGCGCGATGCGCCCCTTCTGCGTGACGCCGAGGTTCGCGCCCTCGCCGATCACCCGCGCCCGCACCTCGGCCGCATCCACACGCAGCGCCTCGTTGGCCTTGTCGCCCACATCCGCATGGGTCTCCTCGGCCGCCTTGATGTAGGTGCCGATGCCGCCGAACCAGAAGAGGTCCACCTCGGCGCCCATGATCGCCTTGATCAGCTCCGCCGGCGTCACCCGCTCGGCCTCGATGCCCAGCAGCGCCTGGATCTCCGGCGTCAGCTGCACCGATTTGGACGAGCGCGGGAAGATCCCGCCCCCCGGCGACATCAGGGACCGGTCATAATCCTGCCAGCTCGAGCGGCCCATCTCGAAGAGCCGCTTGCGTTCCACAAAGGTCGTGGACGGGTCCGGATCGGGGTCGATGAAGATGTCCCGGTGGTCGAACGCCGCCTGCAGCCGGATCTGGTCCGAGAGCAGCATGCCGTTGCCGAACACGTCGCCCGACATGTCGCCGCAGCCCATCACCGTGAAGGGCTCGCTCTGCGTGTCGTGGCCAAGCTCGCGGAAGTGGCGCTTCACCGCCTCCCAGCCGCCCTTGGCGGTAATGCCCATGCCCTTATGGTCGTACCCGTTCGAGCCGCCCGAGGCGAAGGCGTCGTCCAGCCAGAAGCCGTAGTCCTGCGCCAACCCGTTCGCGATGTCCGAGAACGTCGCCGTGCCCTTGTCCGCCGCCACCACCAGGTAGGGGTCGTCGAGGTCGTAGCGCACCACCGCTGCCGGCGGCACCACCGTGCCCTGGTCGAGGTTGTCGGTGATGTCGAGCAGGCCCGAGAGGAACGTCTTGTAGCAGCGGATCGCCTCGGCCTGCACTTCCTCGCGGTTGCCGCCCGCCGGCAGCTTCTTCGGCAGGAACCCGCCTTTCGAGCCCACGGGCACGATGACCGAGTTCTTCACCTGCTGCGCCTTCACAAGGCCCAGCACCTCGGTCCGGAAGTCCTCCTTGCGGTCGGACCAGCGCAGGCCGCCGCGCGCCACCGGCCCGCCGCGCAGGTGCACGCCCTCGACCCAGGGGCTGAACACGAAGATCTCGCGCCAGGGCCGGGGCAGCGGCAGGTCGTCGAGCGCGCCACTGTCGAACTTGAACGAGAGATACGACTTCGCCGCCCCGTCGGGCCCCGGCTGGTACACGTTGGTCCGCAGGGTCGACTGGATCGCGTTCAGGAACCGGCGGAGAATGCGGTCGACATCGAGGCTCGGCACCGCCTCCAGCGCCGCCTCGATCGCGGCGATATGCTCGCCCGCCTCGGCATCCCGCGTCGCCCGGTCCTTCTCCACGCGCGGGTCGAACCGCGCGAGGAAGACGCGCATCAGCAAACGCGCGATCTCCGGGTACTCCGCGAGCGCATCTTCCATGTACTCGATCGAGAACGGGATCCGCGCCTGGCGCAGGAACCGGCTAAAGGCGCGCAGCACGCTCACATCGCGATGGCTGAGGCCCGCCAGCAGGATCAGGCGGTTGAGCGGGTCGTCCTCCGCCGCGCCCGTCCAGACCGCGTCGAACCCCTCCTCCAGCTTCGCGCGGCTGCGCGGCTTGGCAAGGTCGATGGGGCAGCCGGTGGCAGAGACCATCAGGAAGTCGTGGATCCAGGTCTCCCCGCCCTCGCATTCGATGAGATACGGATGCTCGTTCAGCACCCGGAAGCCCATATGCTCCAGCACCGGCAGGCAGTCCGAAAGCGGCACGGGCCCGCCCTTGTGGAAGATCTTGAACCGCACCCGGTCGTCTTCATCCTCCAGCCGGCGGTAGAAATGCAGCCCCAGCGGCGCCGCGTCGGTCAGCGTCTCCAGCCGCTCGATATCGGCCACCGCCTGCGCGATGCTCACCTCCTCGCGGTAGCTCGCCGGGAAACCCATGCCGAAGCGGGCGTGGAGCGCATGGCCCTTGTGCTCGCCATCCTTCTCCACCAGCGCATCCATCAGCCGGTCGGACCAGGAGCGCACGGCCTCGACCACCTGGCGCTCCACATCCGCCACGTCGATGGTCGGCATGCCGGCCTGCAGCGCCACCACGAAATGCACGCGCGCCATCGACTCCATGTCAAAGCTCGGCTCCCACGACGCAACACGCCCGTTCACCGCCTCGCAGAGGATGTTGCCGAGCTTCACGCGCAGCTCCGTCGTGTAGCGCTCCCGCGGCACATAGGCGATGCAGCTCACGAACCGGCCGAACCGGTCGGGCCGCATGAAGAGCCGCGTGCGCGGCCGGGTCGCGAGGTGCAGCACCCCCGAGGCGCTCTCGAAGAGCTGCTCGTCCGTCGACTGGAAAAGCTCGTCGCGCGGGTAGTTCTCCAGCACGTTGTCCAGCGCCTTGCCGTCATGGCTCGAGGGGCGGAAGCCCGCGCGCTGGATGATGCGGTCGAGCTTCTCGCGCAGCATCGGAATCTCGTGCGGGCTGCGGTTGTAGGCCGCCGAGGTGAAGAGGCCCACGAACACCTGCTCGCCGGTCATCTGCCCTTCCGGCCCGTACTGCTTCACCGCCACCACGTCGAAATGCGTGCCGCGATGCACGGTGGACCGCCGGTTCGCCTTCACCACCAGCAGCGGATGGTCCTGCGCCGCAAACTGGTGGAGCTCCGGCGTCCAGTGCACGA
>JBCBHB010000100.1:0-7907 GCA_038526025.1 Pseudomonadota bacterium | reverse complement strand
GCGGCCGTGCTGCGCGTCTCGGCGGCCGTTCAGCGCCGTGAGGGCATCCTCAATAGCGCGCTCGGCCTCGTTCTGCGTCGGCCGGAAGCGGCTGGCGCAGGGACCGCCCGCCGTGCCTATGCAGCGCTCCGCCACACGCTGCCGGCCACGAGCTCATGGCGCCGGGCCTGGCGCCTCGGCCGTCGCGGTGCCGCGGCCTGGCGACGGCTCGCCGATCCGGCCCTCACGGGGGTCGCAACCGCCGTCGGCAGTCGGGAGATTGCACTGTCGATAAGGGCCGAGCAGGCACCGAACCCCCTGAGCCGCCTGACCCTTTCGCCGAACGCGCGCGATGCGCATGGCGTGCCGCTTCCGGTGCTCGACTGGCGACTGACCGCACTGGATCGCCACTCGGTCGCCCGCCTCGTGGCGCTCTTCGGGGCGGAGGTGGCCCGGCTCGGCATCGGCCGTGTGGAGCCCTCTGAATGGCTCGCTGAGGGTGCGAAGCCTCTCTGGCGCTTCGATCCTGGCATCGGCAACCACGCGATCGGCGGATACCATCACATGGGCACGCTGCGCATGGGGCGCGACCCGGGTGAAAGCGTGGTCGACAGGCACTGCCGCTTTCACGACCTCGCCAACCTGCATGTGGCAGGTTCCGCCGTGTTCCCGACAGGCGGCTGGGCGAACCCGACCCTCACCATCATCGCGCTGTCGCTGCGCCTTGGCGAACGGCTGGCGAGCCTCCTCGCGCGCGATGTCGCCACCAGCAGCCGCGCCGGCGCGGAGAGGGATGCACAGCGCGGGCAAACGGTACGCGAGAGCGGCCGAAGGGACGAGTTGCAAGAAGTACGGAGCGAGACATGACGGATAACAGCGCCGAGACGCGCGTGCTGGCGATGCTGGCCGAGCGCCTGGGGCGGCACGACCTCACGCCGGAGAGTTCGATCACGGCCGATGCCGGCCTCGACTCGGTCAGTGTGATGGACTTCGTGCTCGAGCTCGAGGACGAGTTCGACACGACCATTCCGCTCGATCAGCTCTCGAACGTGCGCACGGTGAGCGAACTTGGCGCCGTGATCTCGCGGTTGCGCGGACCGGTACTTGAAGCCGCACCGCGCTCGGGCCTGAACGGGCAGAGCTCATGAGCGTCGAGGCAAGGCTCCGGGAAGCAGCAGAGCGCTTCTCCACCGTGAAGGCGCTCGGGCGGGACCCCAGCGCGCTTTCCTTCGAGCGCATGATCTCGCCCGTGGAAGGCGTGCTGGAGGGGCGTGAGGTGCTGCTCTTCGGCACCAACAACTACCTGGGTACGACGATGGAGACCGCCTGTATCGACGCGGCCATCGAGGCGACACGCGAGTATGGCGTCGGAACAACCGGCTCGCGCATCGCCAACGGCACTTATGGCGGGCACCGTGCGCTCGAACAGCGGATTGCCGATTTCTACGGGCGCCGCTCGGCCATTGTTTTCTCCACGGGCTACCTCGCCAATCTGGGCACCATCTGCGGGCTCGCCGGCAAGGACGATCAGATCCTCATCGATGCCGACAGCCATGCTTCGATCTACGACGCCTGCCGCATGTCCGGCTCCGAGATCATCCGGTTTCGCCACAACAACGCCGCTGATCTCGAGCGCAAGCTGAAGCGGCTGGAAGGGCGGCCCGGCCTGAAGCTTGTCGTGGTCGAGGGCATTTACTCGATGCTGGGCGATACCGCGCCGCTCGACGAGATCGCGGAGGTGAAGCGCAAGGCGGGGCCCGAGGTGTGCCTCGTGGTGGATGAGGCGCATTCGCTCGGCGTGCTTGGTGCTACGGGGCGCGGGCAGGCCGAGGCGCAGGGCGTCGAGGCGGACTGCGATGTGATCGTCGGCACCTTCTCCAAGAGCCTCGGGACCATCGGCGGCTTCTGCGTCTCCGATATCCCGGGCTTCGACACGCTGCGCGCCCTCTCGCGGCCCTACATGTTCACCGCCTCCGGCTCGCCGGGCAACGTGGCCGCGGCGATGGCGGCGATCGACCGGCTCGAGGCCGAGCCGGCGATCCGCAAGCGGCTCTGGGAGAACACGCGCCGCCTTTACGGCGGGCTCTCTGGCATCGGGCTGACGCTTGGCCCGGAACCGAGCCCCGTCATTGGCCTGGTGTGCCCCGACCCTTCGACGGCGGTCATGCTCTGGAACGACCTGATCGACCGGGGGCTCTACACCAACATCGCCTTGCCGCCGGCAACGCCGAACGGGCTGGCGCTTCTTCGCGTCTCAGTCTCCTCGGCGCATACTCCAGAGCATATCGACCGGGCGCTGGCGATTTTCTGCGAAGCGGCAGCAGCGTTCGGTCTTGGGGGCGACTTGGGGCTCAGCGTAGGCGCCCCTCCCGCCACAGCCGCCAGAGGACCAGCGGAGCTGCCAGAGCTGGCCAGCGACGCTGCCATGCGGTGAGGGCAACGGGGCGCCCGGAATGTCGCTCAACCTTCGCGAGCGCGTAAGCGATGCCGCCGGAATACGTGAGCGAGGCTTTGGCGAGGCGCAGGAGGTTGAGGAGCTTGCCTGCCCCGCGCCGGCGGGCCCAGGCGCGCGCTGCCGCAGCTCGGGCGGGGCGCGCGGCGGGCGGCAGGGGCACATGGGATGCGAGGGCACGGAACCATTCCGGGTTGGCGTCGACCACCGAGCTGGCGCGCGTTCCCCCACGCTCGACCCTGAGTTCGGCGCCATAGGTGAAGCTGTAGAGGGCCGCCCAGTCCGCCAGAGGATCCTGCCCCGCCCCCTCGACGAGGTGAGCTGTCCACCAACGGGCCGTCCGCACCCCTTCCGCGATCGCGGCCGTTACGGCGTGCGCCGTCTCAGGGTCGCGGGCGCGTACCAGACGCGCGGGCTGGGAGAAGCGAGCCCAGACTGTTGTGTCGTACCCGCCGCGCCGCATGCGCCGGGCGAAGGCGGGAAGGCTCATCGACGCGACCTTGGCACCGTTCGGCCCTTCGGGACACAGGCTCACATCTGGCGGGAGCAGGCGGCCGAGCGGGCCGACGGCAGAGGGCGTTGTGAGTAGGTAGAAGTCCGCAGGTCCGGCGCCCGGGCGCAGCGCCTCTGCCGGGTCGCGGAGTGCTGCGCCATAGAAGAGGACTGCGAGCGCTCCGGGACGCGCCATGAGAGCCTCCGCGACAGCCTCGACGGCCGGTTCCACCGGGGCGCTCAACGTCTCCGCGAGACGCGCCTCTAGGCCTTGGCAGGCTGTGCTGGCGCTCACGTTGCCGGTCTCCGGTTCGGGCCATCCGCGATCCGCGCACCCGCGCCCTGCGTGGCTCGCGGCACGAGGAAGCGGACCGGTTGTGAGAGCGTGATCGTCAGCGCGATGCCTGGTTCGAGCGGCACGACGTCGCCATCGATGACCAGCGCCTCGGCGCCTTTGAGGCCGACTGTATCGGCGCGTCCGGTACGGTAGCCGGCATCGGCTAGCCATGGTGGGAAGCGCCCCCTGAGGATCGAGAAGGCTGCGGCTGCGAGCTGCCGGCCAGGTGCATCGATATCCAGCCAGCGGATGCCGCCCTCGCCGTTTCGGCCGAAGGGGTCGATGCCGAGCGGGAGCCGGCCCTCGGCCGTCGTGGCCGCAAAGAGGAGCCGCCGGCCTGCATGCCCGGTAGCGCCGTCGACCGAGAGGGTGAGTGACGTGCCCCGCCGCCATGGGCCCATGGGTCCCTGCGTCGCGGCGCTCACAAGGGCGCGGCCTATGGCCAGTGCTACGCCTGCGGAGCCGAGCGGCCCGGGCCGCTCGGACGCGAGCCGCGTGGCGCGCTCATAGGCGCCGAGCCCGAGGATGAGGCCGTGCCGTGCTCCATCGGCACCCTCGACGCGCAGAAGACGCTGCTCCACCACGATCCCCCCGGCAAGATCGCCGAGCAGCCCTGGCCAGCCGCCTATCTCGCGGCACAGGAGATTGGTGTTGCCCCGCCTCATGAGGACAAGGGTTACGGTCCCCGATCCGCCGGCCGCGAGCACGCCGTCGATGACAAGCCGCGCTGTCCCGTCACCGCCGTCGATTGCGATGTGCCGGACGCCCTTCGAGAGGAGCGATCGCACCGCTTCACCCGTCGCTTCCGGCGCCGCGGGCGTTACGAGGATCGTTCCGTCGGGAAGCGCGAGCGGGCGGGCACGATGATTGGCGCTGCTCGCGGGGTTGCGAATGACGCCGAGCGTACTCACGGCTCAGCCATCCACGAGACCAGCGGGCCGGCGCGCGCCGCGATATGGGCCTGCACGATGCGCAGGAGGTGCACCGCGAAGCAAATGGCCACCCAGGCTGCGACCGCGACAAGCCCTTCGGCCGGAAGGCCAACCGCGGTGAAAGCCATCAAGATGAGCAGATTGGGATTGCGGCGTGCCGTGATCTCGCGAAAGCGGCTGTCGAAGCGCCGCCATGTGTGCATATCGGCGCCGAACCGGAAGATGAACCAGCCCTCCTCGAGCCTCTGGGCCAAGTACCCTGCAACGATGACGGCGAGGGCGGGCGCGAGCAGCGCGGCGGTCCCTTCGTCCCCACCCATGCCGGCACCGACGGCCCAGGCCCACCACCAGAAGGGCGGATGGATGAGGTCGATCCCATGGTCGGCGATATCCCCGAGGCGGGATGAGGAAAGCGTCACGCGCGCAAGTTTCCCGTCGACCGTGTCGAGGAAGCACATGGCCCATCCAGCAGCGAGACCGGCGAAGAAGTACCCGTGCCAGAAAAGCGCGAAGGCGCCGAGGACCAGAACGCCGCTGAGCGCAGTCACAAGGTTCGGCGAGATGCCGCTCCGCGCGCACCAGCGGACCGCCGCGAAGGCCGGCGTTGGCCATACGCGCTTCGTGACGATGTCCGTCACGCCCTTGTAGGACGCATCGAAGAGCGCGCGTTCCGTCGACGGATCGGAGGCGGGCAGGGCGACGGGACGGGCATGCTTGCGCAGACGCGTATCGTACGGGCCAACGAGTGCGTCTGCGTCGAACGCCGTTCCTGGCGCCTGCAGATGTGCGGTGACGCTTGCTTCGAGGCGCGCATCATCGGCGCCGCCGAGCCGCGCGCCGATCGTGCGACCCGCCTTGTCGGCAAGGAGCGTTCCGGCGGGTGCCGCGGCGAGCGCGGCTACAACATCGCTCGTGTAGGCGTAGTCGTCGCGCAGCCGCACGAAGCGTCGTACGTCGTCCGGGAGGGCAGCGATCTGACGCGCGAGCCTGTCGGCGGCCGGCTCAGAAAAAACGGTACTGGTGCTCTCTGCGCGCGGCATGCCAACAACTATCGCCCATCATCCGGACGGCGCAACCGCCACGTCCGTCCCTTCTGAGGAGAGAGCGATCTCCGAGCCTGCCATCACCCTCGCGCATGTGAGCGACCCTCATCTCGGCGCGCCCAATGCCGACGCGCCCGACAGCGCCGACGGGCTCACGATCAAGCAACGCTTAGCCCTGGCCAGCTGGCGGCGGCGACGGCGCAACATCTTTCGCGCCGACGTTGCCTTTCGCACGGCGGCCGACATCGCGGCGGCCGCACTTGACCATGTGGCCGTTACGGGGGACCTGACAAATGCGGGGCTGCACGCGGAGTTTGCCGAGGCGGCGCGGTGGCTCGACGCTCTTGGTGCCGGCGCCGCTGGGGATCCTGCTGGACGCTTATCCGTCATCCCCGGCAATCATGACGCGCTGGCTTTGGGGACGTGGGAGGCGGGCGCTCCGGCACTCGGCCTCGGGGTGCCGGCTTACCCATGGTCCCGCTGGGTCGGTCGCGTTGCAATCATCGGGCTTTCGACGGCACGGCCGACGCTGCCGCTTCTAGCGACAGGCAGGCTGGGCAGGGGGCAGATCGCTGCGGCTGAAGGTCTCTGTGCAGAAGCTGGCGCCGCTGGCCTCTGTCGCGTCGTCCTCGTTCATCACCCGCCCGGGGAGACAACTACGTGGCGGCGCGCACTATCCGACAGGCAGGCGCTTGGTGCCGCACTCTCGCGCGCGGGGGCGGAGCTTGTCCTCTACGGCCACAACCACAGGCAGGAGAGGGTGCGGTTCGGCGATGCACGCATCCTCGCGCTTGGCGCCCCAGCAGCTTCGGCCGATCCGGGAGGCGGCATGGAGCCTGCGGGCTGGTATCGCATCGAACTCCGTGGCGGGCCCGGTGGCTGGACGGCCAGCATAACGCTCAGGCGTCTCCAGTCCGGCGACGGTTTTGAGGAGATCGAGCTCGGTACGCAT
The DNA here is from genome assembly GCA_038526025.1 of Pseudomonadota bacterium. Classification (GTDB taxonomy): domain Bacteria; phylum Pseudomonadota; class Alphaproteobacteria; order Rhodobacterales; family Rhodobacteraceae; genus Thermohalobaculum. The sequence goes on along the minus strand of JBCBHB010000100.1, from coordinate 1,720 downwards.
GCGCTCTGATCGGTGATTGGACATGGCAAACACGGGCGCATACGGTCCACAGAACAACGAGACATCAGGGACCTTATGAACGCGACGGTGGAGAAATCTGGCTGGCCGGTGAACGCTACCATGGAGAAGTTCGGCTGGCCGACGTCGCGAATTGCGGCGCTCGACCATTGGGTTGTTGCCCTCCGCCCGGCGCAGCCAGTCGCCTGTAGTCTCGTCGTGATTGCCAGGGAGCCGGTGACGGCCTTCGGCGACCTTTCGCCCGCTGCCTTTGGCGAGCTCGCCGAGGTGACGCGCCGCGTGGAGGCGCTTGCGCGGCGGGAGACGGCGTACGACCGCATCAACTGGCTCATGCTCATGATGGTGGACCCTGACGTGCATTTTCACGTCCTGCCGCGCTACAACGGCAGCCGCGATTTAGCGGGCCACACGCTTGAGGATGTGGGCTGGCCAGGGCCGCCCAGGCTCGACAGCGGCGTCACGCTGACATCCGACGAAATCGCTTCAGCTGCCGCGCGCCTCGCTGGCATCTGGGACCGCGGATGACGGCAATCGATCGGCCCCCGCAGAGAAACGTCGCACGCCTGCGCCCCTCTCTCCGGCTGTCGCGCATCGACCGCTATCTCTTCATGCGGACACTGCGGCCGATGCTGGTCGGGCTCCTTATCGCGCTCGTCGCACTTCTAAGCGAGCGGTTGATCCGGCTCCTCGATCTCGTCACGGCGGAAGGCGCGCCCGTCGCCCCGCTCATATCGATGCTGGCCGCGCTGCTGCCGCACTATCTCGGCATCGCGCTGCCGGCGGCCTTTGCGCTCGGGCTGCTCGTTGCGCTCTCGAGCCTCAGCACGAGCAATGAGCTCGACGTGCTCGAAGGGGCCGGCTGGTCGGTGCGCCGCATCGCCGCGAGCTTCGTGCTGTCGGGCGTGCTGCTCGCTTTCCTCAGCCTCGCGCTCTTCGGCTTCGTGCAGCCCCATGCGCGCTATGCTTTCCGGGATGCGCGGCATGCGCTTGTCACCGCCGGGTGGAACGGGACCCTGCCCGAGGGCCAAGTGGTGCAGCTGAGCGGCGATCTCGTACTGTCAGCGGCCAGGGTGGGCGCAGGCGGCCAGCGGCTCGAGGAGGTCTTCTTCGTCCGTACGACGGAGGAGGGCGAGACGGTTACGACGGCCGCTCGCGGTCTTGTTGCGCCGGACCTGGAGGCCGGCCAGGTCCGCTTCCTGCTGGAGGACGGGATCTCGCTGACGCCGGGCGGCGTTCTGGCCTTCGACGAGATGGTCGTCACCCACCGGCTCAAGGGGCATGGTGACAAGTTCCGCGCGCGGGGGGAGCTGCGCGAACGGACGCTGACGGAGCTTGCCGCGGACCTGGACGATCCGGCCGCCGCGTCCGAGTTTCACGCGCGGCTCGCCCGGGCCTTCTCGCTGGTAACGATCGCGCTCGCAATGGTGCCGCTCGGGCTCCTCCGCAAGCGCACCGCCGTTTGGCCGCGGGTCGTCCTGGCGCTTGTCTGTCTCACGCTCTACCACCACGCCCTTCTCTTTGCGCAGGAGATGGGGGCTACAGGCCGTGTGATGGCGGTGGCCGCAATCTGGGGGACGGCTGTGGCGGTGTTCCTGCTGGCCCTTTGGCTCTACGCAACGACACCGAGCCAAGGCACGCCCTCAGTTCTGCGCCGCCTCCTGCGCGGGGTCGGCCGCCTGGGGCCCCAGGCATGACCGGCGGG
>JBCBHB010000099.1:0-7960 GCA_038526025.1 Pseudomonadota bacterium | reverse complement strand
CTCGAGCGCGCCTGACGAAGGTCAAGGGCGCGCGCCTCACGCCGGGCGCGTGCCCGCCCCCACTTTCCGCGCAAGGTCGATGTTCAGGAGCGTATCGAAGCGCTGCCGCAGAACCGGACGACGCCCCAGCAGCGTCGTCAGCGCCCCCCGTTCCCACGACACGTAGCGGACGCCAGGGCGCACCCGGGCGGTAGCGCTCGCGGTCGTGTCGGTCAGCAGCGACACCTCGCCGATGAAGGCGGGCGCTTCGATGCTGAAGCGCATCCCCTTCTTCTCGATCTCGATAGCCCCTTCCGTGACGAAGTAGAGATGCGTCGGCCTCGTTCCCTCCCGGGTCAGCACCGTCTCCGCATCGACCTCATGGAACTGCGCAACCCGGGTGAGCCGCCGAAAATCGCCGGGCGACATAGGGGAGAAACGCTCGTAGAGCGCACGCTGGCTGGTATGGATGCCGAAGCCCACGCGATCATGGGCAAGCTCCACGATCACCCAGGCATTCGCCACGGCCATCACCACCGACCAGATGATCGCCTCCCAAAGCGGCGTCTCCGGTTCGAGCCAGTAGTAGAGGATGTACAGGATCGTGCCGACGAAGAGCAGAAGGCGCAGCCAGAGCTGGTCCCTGATCAGGTATCCCGCCACGTAGGCGGCTGCTGCGAGATGCACAAACACGCTGGCATCCAGAAAGGACATCCGGGGCCTCTTCTTCGTAAGCAAACGTCACCGCAGCAGCCTTAGCCGCAGCTGGCGTCACACGCAGCGTGAATCTTCGATACCCGGCATCTGATATGCGTGATTTCGAATGAGTGCCGCCAATTCGCCAAAGCAGGGGCGGCGGCCCGTCCGGTCAATCCAGCGTTGTGTCCTCCGGCGCGAAGAGCTCGGCCCGTTCCGAAAGGCCGTCCAGCTCCGCCGCGCCCACCGCCCGCCACGGCCCGGTCGCGAGCGCCGCGACCGCCTGTTCGGCGAGAACGGGCGTGCCGAACCGCTTCGTCGCCGCCTCGATACGCTGCGCCCGGTTCACGGCGGTGCCGATGCCGGAAAAGGCCAGCCTCGTCGGCACGCCGATATTGCCCATCATCACGTCGCCGAGCGCGAGGCCGATGCCGAACTCGAGCGGTGCGCCGCCCGGTGTGCCCGCCGCCACCGCCGCTGCCTGGCGCGCCCGCGCCTCGCCGATAGCCGCTTCCGCCAGCGCCACGGCCGGTGCCGCATTCCCGTCCGGCACACGGAAGCCGGCCAGCACCCCATCCCCGATGAAGGTCAGGATCTCGCCGCCGGCCTCGACGATCGGGCTCGCGGTGCAGCCGTAGTAGATGTTGAGAAGCGCCAGGTAATCCTCGGGCGCCATGCTGTCCGAGAGGCGCGTGGAACCCCGGAGATCGGAGAACCACAGCACCGCGGGGATCATCTCGCCATCCCCCAGCTTGATCTCGCCGGTCAGCAGCCGCCGGCCTGCCGTCTCCCCCAGAAAGGTGGTGGCCACGTTGCGCAGCACCCTGTGCTGGATCGAGGCATGCGTGGCCACCGCCAGCGGCTTCAGCACCCTTTCGAGCGCCGTGAGGTCATCCGGGGAGAACCCGCCGGCCCGGTCGGTCGACCAGCTCACGATGATGCCTGTCTCCCCGCCGAGAACGCTCGGCATATCGCCGACGCGGAAGACGGCCTTGTTGACGAAGTAGTCCGTCATTCCCTCGGCTGCGAGGTTCTCGAGCACCGGGAAGTCCAGCAAGGCGCCATCCCCGGTCAGCCGGCGGCGGAAGGTGTCCAGCCGGTTGCTGTGCACATGGGCAAGCGGGCTCTCGAGCCAGCGCTGCCCGCCGACCATCGCGTGATCGTATTGCTCGAGGCCGACGCGCCCGTCGCTCCGCCAGAACACCTCTTCCGAGCTGAAGAGCGGATGCAGGATCAGCCAGCTCATCAGCGCCCGTTCGATCGGGATGCCGATGCCGCGAAGGCGCTGGCAGAGGGCACCGAACAGCGCCTGAGTGTCAGGGTCCTGCAGCGCTTCGCCGAGCAGCCAGTCCTCGATCCCGAGGGTGAGAGGCGCGTGGGTCATGCGCGCGCCGCCCTATCCTGTGCCGGCGAAACGCGCGGCCATCTCCTCGCGAGCCTCGTCGGTGATCTTGGCGAAGAGATTGTCTGGCACCGTGAAGGGATCCCCCGGCGCCAGCGCCTCGAGGGCAGCGCCCAGATCGCTCGGCCACGCCTCTGCATCGGCCTCGCGCCCGAGCGCCTGCAGCATGGTGCCGGACGCATCGGGGACGAAGGGTCGGCTGAGGATCGCATAGAGCCGCACGAGGTTCAGCGCATAGCGGACGGTCGCCTTCGCCGCCGCCTCGTCGGTCTTGATCGTGGCCCAGGGGGCGGCCTCCTGCAGGTACTCGTTGCCGAGCACCCAGATCGCCCGCAGCTCCGCCGCTGCGCGCCGGATCTCCATGGCCTCGAAATGCTTCTCGTAGGCTCGGAGCCGCGCCTCGATCGCCGCGGTTACCGCCTGTTCGCGCGGGCCATAGGCGCCGTCGGGCACCGCCTCCCCGAACTTCGAACGGCAGAACTTGGTGATCCGGCTCACGAAGTTGCCCAGCACATCCGCCAGGTCCTTGTTCACCCCGCCCTGGAAGTTCTCCCAGGTGAAGTCGCTGTCCGCGCTCTCTGGCACGTTGGCCAGCAGCCACCAGCGCCAGTAGTCCGGCGGCAGGATCTCCAGTGCCTGGTCCATGAACACGCCGCGGCCCTGCGAGGTTGAGAACTTGCCGCCCTCGTAAGTGAGCCAGTTCAGGGCCTTGATGTAGTCGACGACCTTCCACTGCTCCGCCCCGCAATCGTTGGCGCCCAGCAGCGTGACTGGGAAGCTCAGCGTGTGGAAGGGCACGTTGTCCTTGCCCATCACCTGCACGTAGCGCACGTCCTCGGCGCCCGCATCGCTCCGCCACCAGCGCTGCCAGGCCGCATCGTCCTGCCCGGTCGCATCCGCCCATTCGGCGGTAGCGGCGATGTAGGCGATGGGCGCGTCGAACCAGACGTAGAAGACCTTGCCTTCCATGCCCGGCCAGTCCTCGGTGCCGCGCTTCACCGGGATCCCCCAGTCGAGGTCGCGCGTGATGGAGCGGTCCTGCAGCCCGTCCCCGTCGTCGAGCCATTTCTTCGCGATCGAGGTGGTCAGGATCGGCCAGTCCGCCTTGCTGTCGATCCATTCCCGCAGCCGCTCGCGCATCGCGCTCTGGCGGAGGTAGAGGTGGCGCGTGGTGCGCACCTCGATATCCCGCGCCCCCGAGATGGCCGAGCGCGGCTCGATCAGGTCCGTCGGGTTCAGCTGCTTGGTGCAGTTCTCGCACTGGTCGCCGCGGGCTTTGTCGTAGCCGCAGTTCGGGCAGATGCCTTCCACGTAGCGATCCGGCAGGAAGCGGCCATCGGTAGGCGAGTAGACCTGCTCCTCGTCCACCGCCTCGACCAGCCCCGCCTCTGCCAGCCGGCCGGCGAAATACTGCGTGAGCCCGTGGTTGCGCGCGCTGGAGGAGCGTCCGAAATGATCGAACGACAGGCGGAACCCGTCCGCCAGCTGCTTCTGGACCGCATGCATCTCGTCGCAGAACGCGGCGGGCGACTTGCCGGCCGCGGCCGCGGCCAGTTCCGTCGGCGTGCCGTGCTCATCCGTCGCGCAGATCAGCAGCACCTCGTGGCCGCGCGCCCGCATGTACCGCGCATAGGCGCAGGCGGGCAGCATCGAGCCCACCAGCGTGCCGAGATGCTTCACGCCGTTGATGTACGGCAGGGCGGAAGTGATCAGGATACGGGCCATGGCGGCAGGCTCCCGGGCGTCGCGGCAAAGGGCACCGGGGGGCTCCGGCGCATGCGCCCGGGTCTATACGCCACCGATGGGCCCGGCAATGGCCGCCCCGTCCACCGCCTCTGCGTGACCTGCAGGGCGCGGTCGCAGGCCGCACATGTTGCGACGAAATGAGACCGGTGACTCATCCGGGGCGTCTGCTAGGTTCCCGCGCACATTCGGATCTCGCTGGAGGGCGCGGTGGACGGCCCGACATTCCTGACACGCCTTGCCGTGGCTCAAATGGCCGGTCTCCTGATCGGCCTCGTCGGCTTTGTGCTGGTGCCGATCATCACCCCGGACGCGTCCGATGTTGCCCGCTGGGGTGTGCTCCTCTGGTATCCGACCATGGGCGCCGTCATCGCCATGCTCGAGGTGCTCGAGAATACCGGCGCCTTGCCCTGGCGAATCCCATGGTGGGCACGTGGCGCTTTCGTCGGCGCATGGTTCAACCTTCTCATCGCCATGCTGGGCGATGCTTTCATGCGCGCGTTCGTCGTCGAACTCTTCGGGGCGGAGAGCCCCCTTGCCACACCCTTCCTATTCGTGCCCGAAGGGGCCTTGGCAGGGACCATAATCGCCTATTTCGTGATGCGGTTCGGCGGCGAGGGGCGCAAGATCGAGGACGACTGAGGCCGGGCACCCCAATGTTCCCCGGCGTCGAGCGGCGGAGGGGACTATGGCAGCAGCACCCGGCGATGTAGCCGCCGACCCGATCCTGACCGGCGCGGTCGTGTTTCTCGGTGCGGCTGTCGTGGCAGTGCCGGTCTTCAAGCGCCTCGGCCTCGGCTCCGTGCTCGGCTACCTGGCGGCGGGTGCGCTGGTCGGCCCTCATGTGCTCGGCTTCGTCACCGATGCGGACAGCATCCGCCATGTGGCGGAGTTCGGCGTGGTGCTCCTCCTCTTCGTCATCGGGCTCGAGCTGCGCCCCCAGCGGCTCTGGCGCATGCGCATGGAGATCTTCGGCCTCGGTCTGGCGCAGGTCGGCGCAACCTCGGTGCTCCTCGCCCTCACCATCTGGCTCGTCATGCCCCTCGGCTGGGCACCCTCCATTGCCATCGGCGCGGCCCTCGCGCTCTCCTCCACGGCCTTCGCCATCCAGATCCTGCGCGATCGCGGCGAGCTCACCACCCCGCATGGCGACCGGGCGTTCTCGATCCTGCTGTTCCAGGACATGGCCATCGTGCCCCTCCTCGCCCTCGTCGCCTTCCTCGGCAGCGGGAGTGGTGGCGAGGAGGGCGCGTCCAGCGCGGGCTTCGCGGATGTCGCCATCGGCCTCGGCGCCATCGCCGGGGTCGTCGTGGTCGGACGATACGGCCTGCGCCCGCTCTTCCGCATCATTGCGCTCACGCGGACGGACGAGATCTTCACCGCCTCCGCGCTCCTCGTCGTCGCTGCGTCGGCCCTGGCCATGCAGATGGCCGGCCTCTCGATGGCTCTCGGCGCCTTCATCGCCGGCGTGCTGCTCGCGGAAAGCGAATTCCGCCATCAGCTCGAGGCGGATATCGAGCCCTTTCGCGGCCTCTTCCTCGGCCTCTTCTTCATGAGCGTCGGTATGGGCGTGGTCTGGCCCGTGGTGTTCGAGTGGTGGTGGCTTGTGCTTCTCGGCGCCATCATCCTCTACGCCGGCAAGGCCGTGTTCATCTGGCTCCTCACCCGTGCTGCCGGCTCCACCCCCGCCTCTGCGCTCCGCATCGCGGCGCTCCTCGGCCAGGGCGGTGAGTTCGGTTTCGTGATCCTGGGCTTCGGCGCGGCGTCGGGGCTGTGGGAGCCGGAGACGGGTACGATCATCGCCGCCATCGTCGTGCTCACCATGGTGCTGACGCCGCTCGCCGTGATGGCGGCGGACCGGATCACCGAGAAGAGCGAGGGCGGCAGCATGGACGGGATCGACGAGCTCGACGCCGTGCCGCATGGCGCGCCCGTCATCATCGCCGGCTTCGGCCGCTTCGGTCAGGTCGTCGCCCGCGTGCTCAAGCTCCGCGGCTACGAGGTCACGCTGATCGACAAGGACCCCGAGCGCATTCGCATCGCCGAGAGCTTCGACAACAAGGTCTATTTCGGCGATCTTCGCCGCTCCGACGTGCTCAAGATGGTGGGTGCCGAAGACGCGCGCGCCATCTTCCTCTGCGGCGACGATGCAGACGCGAACGCCAAGGCGCTCGAGAAGCTGCGTGCTCGCCTGCCGCAGACCCCCATCTTCTGCCGGGCGGCGGACCGCTTCGAGGAGAACCGCCTCGAGCGCCTCGGCGCCACCGGCGTGGTGCGCGAGATGCTGGAAAGCGCCGTGCTCCTTGCGCGCGAGGCGCTGGAGGAGCTGGGCGACGGCAACGCGGCGGACGATACGATCCAGGAGTTCCGCCGCCGCGACGAAGAACTCCTCAAGCTCCAGGCCGAGCATGGCGCGAAGGGCGGGTTCGAGAAGATGCGCGAGCAGTTCTCGCTCGACGACGAACGCTGACCGCGGTCAGAGCGGCTTGTCGAACCCCACATAGGCGCGCCGGTAGCCCAGCGCCTCATAGGCCCGGATCGCGCCTTGGTTGACGGCGATGGCGCTGATCTCGATGCGCTTCATGCCCGCTGCCGCCAGCCGCTCCTCGGCCGCCCCGATTAGCGCGGACGCGACGCCCCGCCGCCGGGCGCGGGGTTCCACCCACAGGTCGGAGATGTAGCCGAAGCGCTGGTTCTCGGGCAGCACATAGCGCCCGTCCGCTTCTTCGACGCCGTAGACCAGCGCGCCCGCCAGCCCCTGATCATCCTCCGCGAAGAGCACGCCGCCCTCACCCGTCGCCCAGTCGAGGAGGTAGGCCACATGCTCCGCCGCCATCTCCGCGCCCGGCCGCCGGTTGGGCTCGATAGGCCGCTCGAACTCCTGCAGGCCCGCCATCGCGGCCTCCAGATAGGCGCGGTCCGCGGAGTTCGGCGGCAGCCCCACGTCGCGGATGCGCACTGCAGAGGTCATGCTTTGTCGAGCGCGCGCATCATCGCGGCGATGGCGGCGGTCTCCATGCCCGGCGTGCCGCCTGCCGCAATCGCGTCCGCCGCGCCCCGCCGCGCGCTGTCGCTGCGGTTCTGGTTGAGCTTCACGGTGCTCTCGACACCGGTGATCTCGAGCGCGAAGGGCAGGATGCTGCGCATCATCTTCTCCAGCGTCTCGGGCTGCATCTTGTCGGTCTTCCACGGTTTCTTGGGTAACAGGTGCCCCTCGAAATGCGTGGAGAGGCGGTCGAGATGCGCCCGCATGTCCCGCTCCGCCACCAGCCGCAGCCGGCCACGGAGATGGATGGCGACGTAGTTCCAGGTCGGCACCTTGTCGTCCTCGCCGTACCAGTCCGGCGACACATAGGCGTCCGGCCCGCTTACGATCAGCAGCGCATCGAGCGGACCGCCGGCGGCGTTGAGCGCGCGGGTCAGGGCCGTTGAGCGAACAAGATGACCCTCCGCCTCCGTCCCGTCGTCGCTCAGCAGGAAGGGCACATGGCTCGCCAGCGGCCCGTCCGCGCCGGCGGCGGTGAGGATGCCGAAACCGCGGGCCCGGGCCGTGGCCAGCGCCTCGGCTTCGGCCTGGCCGCGAAAGGCGGGGTTGGGATGCATCGGAACCTTCCTGTGTGTCAGACCGCCGTGGCGGTGGTGAGGATGGGAACGGAGGAGTGGAACATCTCGCCTGCCGCATCCGCCGCCTCGAGCGCCTCCAGCCAGGCGGGGCCGTGCGGCGGGCCGGCAGCCTCGGCCATCAGCCGGGCCATCCAGGGCGCGAGCTGGTCCTCCGCCAGCGAGGCGTTGACCACCGGCACAGGCACCTGGCGCTGCGCGCCGAAGCCGGCGCGCGCCAGCATCGGGCCGAGCTGCGCGGGCAGGTTCGGCCGCGGCAGCCCGGCGCGCCAGGCGGCAACGACGGGCGCGGTGAGCGCTGCCGGGGGGCCATGCCAGAAATCGCTGTCCCAGTTCACCGCGAGGCAGACGAAACGCGCGCCGGGCTTCAGCGCCTTGCGAATGGCGGCGAGGGCGGCTTCCGGCTCGTCGAGATATTCGATCACATGGGCCGCCACGGCGGCGTCGAACACCGCGTCCGGCCAGTCGAGCGTCGCGACATCGCCCTCCCGGACCTGCACCCCGGGCACGCCCGCGCAT
>JBCBHB010000098.1:0-7968 GCA_038526025.1 Pseudomonadota bacterium | reverse complement strand
GATGAGGCCGCCGCTGCCCATGGCCTGGCAGGGCGGATCGACTGGCGCGGCAAGCAGGACCAACGCGCCGTGATCGAGGCGATGCGAGCGGCGGATCTCTTCGTCCTGCCCTCCCGGATCGCGGATGACGGTGATCGCGACGGCCTGCCCAACGTGCTGATGGAAGCGGCGAGCCAGCGTCTGCCGATCGTGTCCACCGCCGTCTCGGCCATTCCCGAGTTCATCCGCGACGGAGAGGAGGGCACGCTCGTCCCTCCCGGCGATGCCGCTGCCCTCGCCGCGGCGATTGCGCGGTTGGCCGGTGATGAGACCCTTGCGGAGCGCTTTGGCACCGCGGCGTACCGGCGACTCCTTGCCGAGTTCGGTATGGCGGCAGGCATCGAGACCATCGCCTCCCGCCTGAACGCTGCCCTGACCGCTACCGAAGCGACCGTTGCCGCATCGCCGAAGCCAGCTGCCGCGAAAGGCGGCTCGGAGGCCATGGCGAGCGAGCGCGCATGACCGAGACGCTGACGAAAGGCGCTACAACGGCCAGCCCGATGCCCCTGGCTTTGGGAGGGAGGTCGGTTCCGGTTGCCTTCTACGCGCCGATGAAAGCCCCCGATCACCCCGTGCCCTCCGGTGATCGCGAGATCGCCCGCCACCTCTTCGCCGCGCTCACGGCAGCGGGCGCGCAGCCTGTGCTCGCCTCGAGCCTGCGCGTGCTCGACCTGAAGGGTGATGCAGCCGTGCAAGCGCAGCTGGAGGAGGCCGCCGCCCAAGAGGTTGAGCGCATCGTTGTCGCTGGCGCCGGAGGTGCCGGTCTCTGGCTCACCTATCACTGCCACTACAAGGCGCCGGATCTGATCGGTCCCGCCGTCTCGCGCGCCCTCGGGCTGCCCTACGCCATCGTCGAGCCCTCGCTCTCGCCTAAGCGACGAGAGGGCCCATGGGCGCGGTTTGCGGCGGCGTCGGAAGCGGCAATCGGGGCGGCGAACCGTCTCTTCTGGACCACGCAGCGCGACCGGCCGGCGCTTGAGGATGCGGGCCTGGGATCGCGTCTCGTCCACCTTCCGCCCGCAGTGGCCACGGGCGCGGCGCCCCCACGCCTCGGCGCGCCGGCAGGCCGGCCCCTCCGCCTGCTCACGGTCGCGATGATGCGGCCCGGGGACAAAGCGGAGAGCTACCGGCGCCTCGCCCGTGCGCTGCGGCGCGTGCCCGGCCCCTGGCGGCTCGACATCCTCGGCGATGGCCCGGTGCGCGCGGAGATCGAGGCCCTCTTTGCCCCCTTCTCCGGCCCGCTCAAAGGCGCGGACGGGCTCGGTGACGTCGCCGTAGGGTTCCTCGGGGCGCGCCCCCCGGCCGAGGTCCGCATTGCGATGGAAGCGGCCGACCTTCTTCTCTGGCCGGGCGTTGGCGAGGGAATAGGGATGGTGTGGCTCGAAGCGGGCGCGGCCGGGCTGCCGGTGGTGGCGGAGGACGGGCCGGCCGCCCGCGATACCGTTGCGGCCGGGCGCCTTGCGCCACCGGGCGATGCCAAGACGTTTGCAACTGCCATCGCCGAGGCTGCGGCTGCGCGCGCCGAACTCTCACACAAAGCCCGCGCAGCGGTCATTGCCCGCCACAGCACCGGGTCCCTGAGCGCGACCTTGGGCGAAAGCCTCGCGGCGCTTCTGTCATGAGCGCCGACCCGCTAGAGCCAACCACCGGCGGCATCCCCATCGCGCTCCTCCGGCATTTTCCGACGGACTGGAACGGCGAACGCCGGCTGCAGGGGCAGACCGACCGCCCCCTCACCGACGCCGCACGGGAGCGCCTGCAAGGCCTGGCATTGCCGCCGCCCTGGGATCAGGCGGCGCTGGTCTCGAGCCCCCTCAGCCGCGCCACGGAGACCGCGACAATCCTGACAAACGGCGCGCGGTTCCGCCTGGAGCCTCGCCTCATGGAGCTTTCCTGGGGTGAGTGGGAGGGGATGCATGCGGATGACCTGGGCCAGGACGAAGACGGCCTACGCCCGTGGGACAAGCTGGGCTGGCGTGGCCGCCCACCAGCCGGAGAGAGCGCCGCCGACGGCTGGGCCCGGGCTGCAGGCGCGCTTCGCCGCCTCGCCAAGGCCGGCAAGCCGGCCGTTCTCGTCATCCACAAGGCGCTGATGCGCGTCATCCTCGGCCAGGCCTTGGGCTGGAAGGGCCCGGACCGTGGCTCGGTCGATATCCGCCGCGCCCGGCTCTACCCGCTGATGCTCGACCCCGACGGGCGGCCGCATAGCGCGGGTGACCCTATCCGTCTGATTGCACGAGAGAGTGTTAGCGCGTCATGAGGGACGCGCCCCCTGACAGAGCCCGCCCGCGCGTCGCCTTCGTCGTCACGTCTCTAAGCGGCAGCGGGCATCTCGTCCGCACGCTTTCCCTCGGCGAAGCCGTGGCCGCGACGGGGGCGAGAGTGCTGGTGATCTCGGGGGGGCGACCGCTCGGCGATCTCGCCACAGCCACGCTGCCTCTCGCGCAACTGCCACCTCTGCTGGTTGCGGGGCGAGACTTCTCGCGACCGACGGATGCGGCCGGCCGCCCGGCAGACGCGGCCCTGCTGGCGTCGAGGTGCGCGGCGCTCCGCGCAGCCATCGAGACCTTCGCGCCCGATGTTCTGGTGACCGAGACGTGGCCGCTCGGCCGCCGCCGCCTGGCCGATGAGTTCCTCGCGGCAATCGCCACCGCGCGGACGGCACGGCCACGGGTCAAGGTGCTCGCCTCGGTGCGGGATGTTCCTGAACCACCCTCCCGTCCCGACCGCCTGGCCGCCGCGGCGGGGCATATCGCGGAACGGTTCGACGGCGTGCTGTGCCACGGGGATGCGTCCCTCCTGCCGCTCCGGGAGAGCTGGCCGCTGCCCGACAATGGCCCGCCGGTGTATCACACGGGTTATGTGGCGCGGGGCATGGCGCCTGATCGCGCAGATGGCCTCGGGGAGGAGGTGCTCGTGGCCGTAGGCGGCGGGGACATCGGCGAGGCGCTGCTGGAGCGTGCGGCGCGCGCCGCGGCACTTTCCGGGAGGCCGTGGCGGTTGCGCGTAGGCGGGCCGGCAGCAGCCGCGCGGGCCGTTGCGATGACGGCGCAGCACCCGGCGTCCAACCTTGTCATCGAGCCTGCTGGTGCGGACTACCGCGTGCGGCTGGCCCGGGCGGCCGTCAGCGTCAGCCTGGCAGGGTACAACACGGTGACGGATCTCGCCCCCATCGACACGCCCGCCCTGCTGGTGCCGGACGAGACCGGCGGCGAGCGGGAACAGGCGATCCGGGCCGATGCCTTGTCCGCCTGCCCGGGCATCGCGGTGCGGCGCCTCGAAACACTTTCAGATCAGGGGCTAGCGGATCTTGCGGAGGCACTGGCCTGCGGGCCCCGCCGCCCGCCCCTGCCCCTGTCGCTCGACGGCGGCGCGCGCGCTGCCCAACGCATTCTGGAGCTCGCAGGCACGCCATGACGGACCCCGTACCTCACCGCCGCATCCACGATACCGAGATGCTGGGCGCGCGCCTCAAGGCGATCACCGAGCGGGCGCGTGTGGACATGCGGTACCTGCATGATGACCGAAGCCGCGCGCATATCCGCGACGCGCTGCCGCCGGCTGCGCGTATCCTCGATATCGGCGGAGGGATGCGGGGAGCGCTCGAAGGGGTCAACGGGAGCGTAGAAACGCTTGATATCAATGATATAGAGGACAACCACAACCTCTTCCGCCCGGATATTCTGGGCGATGTCTGCTCGCCCTTTCCGGACTGGATGACCGGGCGCTATGATGCGGTGATCGCACTCGCCATCATCGAACATGTCTACGATCCGCCGGCTGCGGTGGCGAACTTCCGCAGGGCGCTGAAACCGGGCGGGCAGCTCTTCCTCTATGTGCCGTGGATCTGGCGCTATCACGCGCCCCGCAGCCTGGTTTTTCAGGATTATCAGCGGCTTAGCCGGGACGGGATGGCCTATTTGCTGCGCGACTTCGACGAGGTCACGCTCTACCCGCTGCGCGGCAAGTACAGCGCCATCGCCAACCTTCTCAAATGGTGGAAGCCGATGGTGGAACGGCGCCTCGGGGGCCGCGTGAACCGCGTGCTCGATACCCGGGCTAGCGACTGGCGGAACACGATCCAGACCTCGGGCTTCTTCGCGGAGGCGCGCCGTCCACGCATCGAGAATACCTGACACTCACCAGCATGCTCCCGGTCGAGGGACCACCTGTGGGGATGATCAACGGCTCACACGGGCGACGTTGCCGCGCTGCCGCTCCGCCAATCGCTCAGGGCAGGCCCTTCACAACGCCGGGCTGGGTGACCGCTTCGTCGTAGGCCTTGCGGGCGAAGACGGCCCTCACCTCGTCAGCGAAGCTCTCGAGCGGGTCCATCGGGTAGTCCGGATCGAAGCTCGACTGGTCCCACCGCTCACAGAAATCGACGCAGGACTGGTAATAGGGGCTGTCCTTGTACTTCTCACGGAGTTCCCGGTCCCAGCCGTAGTGATGGGCGTAGTAGTACATCTGGAAGATGCCGTGATGCTCCACGACCCAGGTCACCTCCTCGCGCATGAAGGGGCGCATGATTTCGGCGGCGAAGCGGTCGTGGTTCTGCGGCGCGAGGCCGTCCCCGATATCGTGGAGCAGCGCTGCCACCACCCAGTCCCGGTCCGCGCCCTCGCGGCGGGCGCGTGTGGCCGCCTGGAGACCATGCTCGAGCCGGGTGATCTTGTAGCCGGAGAGCGTCTCGTCCGCCTGGCGGGCAAGCTCGGCGAGGAGGCGCTCGGCGGTGCCGGCGAGGTAGGGCTTCTCCATCTCCTCGAGGAGCGCGTAGTCCTCCGCCGTGCCGTCCTTCATGGCGGTGAAGCCGACGGTGCGCTGTGCTGTCTCGGTCATGGCTCTCTCCCTCTCGCGGCTCAGGCGTAGAGTGGCACGTCTTCCGCACCGTCCGCCAGCGTGGCGGCCTGGGCGCGGCGGACTTCCTCGTAAAGCGCGAGGCTGGGGGCGGAGAAGCTCTCGGCAGGCGGGGTCATCAGGCTGCGGCGGCCGAAGCGATCCACCCCGCGAGCGAGCATGGCATAGTCCCGCCCCTTCCCGGTGCTGGGTGTCTCGGGCGTGATGTAGCGGATGACGAGGCCGATACGGCGGTCATCGGTCACGTTCGGGCCACTGGCGTGGAAGATGCGACCGTGGTGGAGAGACATCTCGCCGGGGCGGAGGGCGGCGATGACGGCGTCGGCCTCATCGACCTCGACGGCAAGTTCCTGGCCGCGGCTGAGGAGGTTGGCGGGGTCGTCCCGGTCCTCATGAGCCACAAGCGCGTTCTTGTGGCTGCCGGGCACGAACCGCATGCAGCCCGCCTCAGCCGAAGCGTCCGAGAGCGCGACCCAGGCGGTGACCTCATGGTCCGACCCTTCCATGCCCCAATAGGTGAGGTCCTGGTGCCAGGCGATCACCTTGTCGGTCCGCGCCTCCTTCACGATAAACTCGCAGGACCAGACCAGAATGTCCGGGCCGAGAATGCTCTCGACACGGTCCAGGATCCGCGCATCGAGCGCGATCTGGGCCGCCTCGCGCATCACGATGTGGGTGTTGATGCGCTTGTAGGTCTCCATGGGCTGGGGGTAGGCGCCCTCCTCATGCCGCGCCTCGAAGCTTTCCAGCATGGCGCGGTGGCGGGCGGCCTCGGCCGTGCTCATCACCGGCACGGGGCAGAGATAGCCGTTGCGGTCGTAGGCGGCGCGGTCTGCCGCAGAAAGGCTGCCGGTCATGGGGCGCTCCTCGACTCTGGTTCGACAGGGGGAGAGGAGCAGGCGCAGGGCGCGGGCGCCAGTCGGGCTTCTTGCCCCTGAGCAAAAGCCAGGCTTATGCTCGAGCAATGCGCCGCCTCCCGCCCCTCAACTGGATCCGCCTGTTCGAGGCCGTGGGCCGTACCGGGAGCTTTGCACGGGCGGGGGAGGAGCTGGGCATCTCGGGCCCCGCGGTGAGCCAGCAGATCAAGGCGCTTGAGACGCATCTGGGCGAAACCCTGTTCGAGCGGGGGGCGCGGAGCGTTACGCTGACGCCAGCGGGCCTCGCCTTCCTGCCCAAGGCCGCCCACGGGCTTCGGGCGCTTGAGGGGAGCGTCGAGGGGCTCTTCGGCGGACGACGCGGGGAACGGCTCTCGGTGCAGGTGTCGCTCGCCTTCGGGGTGGGCTGGCTCGCACCACGGCTGGAGCGCTTCGCGGCGCTGCACCCGGAGGTAGCGCTGCAGATCACGAGCGGAGTGCATCCGGATGACTTCCTGCGGCGGGGAGCGGAGCTGCAGGTGACCTTCGCAAGCCCGCCAGGCCCCGGGGAGGGTGGCGCGGCGCTGATGGGCGAGGTGCTGCAGCCCGTGGGTTTGCCGGCGCTGGCGGGCCGCGTGGCGGGGCCTGCGGACCTGGCGGGACACACGCTGATCGAGATCAGCTCGAACCGGAGCGGCTGGCACGACTTCCTGCCGGCGGACGGGCCGGCGCCGCGGCTGCTCTACGTGGATAACAGCCTGACCGCCCTGGCGATGGCGGGCGCAGGATTGGGGCTGGCGCTGGCCCGCGCGCCGGTGACGGACAAGCTTCTAACGCAGCACGGGCTGATGCCCTGCCGCGACATAAGTCCGGTGCAGGGGATCGACAGCTACTTCCTGGTCCACCCCGCCGCAGCACGGCTGCCCCGTCCGGCAGCCGCGTTCAAGGACTGGCTGCTGGCCGAGGCTGACGGTGCATAACGACGTGGCTCAGGAGTAGGGATCGAGCGCGTCTCGCAACGCGTCGCCCACGAAGCTGAAGGCGAGGACGGCGACGATGACGGGCGCCATGGGCAGAAGGAGCCAGGGGTAGAGCTCGACCGCCGATAGGTTCAGCGCATCGTTCAGCATCATGCCCCAGGAGACCGCCGGGGGCCGCAGCCCGAGGCCGAGGAAGGAAAGCGCGGTCTCGCCGAGGATCATGGCGGGGATCGAGAGGGAGGCCGAAGCGATCAGGTGGCTCATGAAGTTGGGCGTCATGTGCCGCCAGATGATGCGCCGGGGCGAGGCGCCCATCAGCTCGGCTGCGCGCACGTAATCCTCCTCGCGCAGTGCCAGGAACTTTGAGCGGACGGCGCGGGCAAGGCCCGGCCAGTCGAGCAGCCCGAGGATGATCGAGATGATGAAGAAGACGGCGACGGGCGACCAGCTGACGGGCACCGCGGCGGAGAGCGCGAGCCACATCGGCAGCTCCGGCAGGGAACGGAAGATCTCGATGGCGCGGGACACCGCCGCGTCGATCCAGCCGCCGAAATAGCCGGCCATGCCGCCGAGAAGGAGGCCGATGGCGAAGCTGACCGCGACACCGATGAGGCCGATCGTCATGGAGAGGCGGGCGCCGTAGATCATGCGGGAGAGGAGGTCGCGGCCGAGACGGTCCGACCCCGCGAGGAACAGCTCGCCCCCCTCGGGCGGGCAGATGACCCGCCAGCTCGACTCGATCAGCCCCAGCAGATGGTAGCTCTCCCCGCAGCTCTGGAGGAGGGGCACGGGCATCGGACGGCTGAAGTCGGTCTCCGCGCGGACGAGCCCCGTATCGAGGTCGTAGACCGTGGCGGTCTGGTAAGTGTGCAGGCCGACGAACTGGCCCTCATGGTAGAGATAGAGGCCCTGGGGCGGCGCGTAGATCGCGTCCTCGTTGAAGGTGTTCGGGCCGTAGGGCGCGAGGATTTCAACGAAGGGGAGAACCGCGTAGCCGATCGCCAGGATCAGGAAGCAGATGACGCCGAGGCGGTGTCGCCGGAAGCGGCGCCAGACGAGGACGCGGGTGGGCGCATCGAGATCGGCGCGGTCGATCTCCTGGCGCATGGCGTCCGCGTCATGCGTCGTGTCCTCGGCGACGAAGTGCTCCTTGGTCACGCTCATCTCAGCCTCGCTTTCCCAGCCGGATGCGCGGATCGAGCACCGCGAGGAGGATGTCGGAGATCAGCATGCCGATC
>JBCBHB010000097.1:0-7978 GCA_038526025.1 Pseudomonadota bacterium | reverse complement strand
CTGATGGCCGAGGCCGGCTATCGCGATGGCTTCAACATCACGCTCAACTGCCCGAACGACCGCTACATCAACGACGAGGCGATCTGTCAGGCTGTTGTGGGCATGATGGGCCAGATCGGCATCAACGTCGCCCTCGACGCGAAGCCGAAGGCGCAGCACTTCCCGCTGATCACCCAGGGCCAGACCGACTTCTACCTGCTGGGCTGGGGCGTGCCGACCTTCGACAGCGAGTACATCTTCAACTTCCTCGTGCACACGAAGGGCGAGGATCGTGGCTCCTGGAACGGCACCGGCTACTCCAACGCCAAGGTCGACGAGATGATCCAGACGCTCTCGTCGGAGACGGATCTCGCCGCTCGCAACGAGACCATCGGCAAGATCTGGGCCGAGGTGCAGAAGGACCTCCTCTACCTCCCGGTGCACCACCAGGTGCTGAACTGGGGCATGAAGGACGACGTTCAGTTCGACGTGCAGCCCGAGGACCAGCCGCACTTCAAGTACCTGACCTTCGCGAAGTGATCTGACATCCCGGCTCGCGGAGCCGGATGTCCGCAGCATCGGGGCCGGGCGGTCGTGCAAGCGACTTGCCCGGCCCCATCTCTTTTGGGCATGGCTGAACGACGGGCGAATGTCTTGGGGGCGGCATGGAGCGGGATATCGTCGAACGGCTGGCGACGTGGTGGGCGGCGCGCTTCGGCCATCTGACCGGCGTCTTCGCCCTTCTCTTCGGCATCGCGTGGATCGCCTACGGCATCCACGCCGCCGGCATGAACTACTCCATCGACGACTGGTGGTTCGTGCTCGACCCGGACCGGATCGGGCTCGTGGTCATCGGCTCGGGGCGCTGGATGCACAGCATCGCCATCACCTTCCTCTCGGGCGGGCTGATCGCGCCGGGCGTGACGCTCTTCGCGATGCTCGCGATGCAGGCCATCGCCATCGGGCTTCTGTTGCACGAAATGGGCTGCCGCGACCGGGTCGTCGCCTTCTTCGCCATCGCCCTCCTGATCTTCCATCCGATGGGCGTCGAGAGCGTTCAGATCGAGCAGAACCACATCGCCGTGGGCCTGTCGCATCTGCTGCTCATCGTGAGCGGCATCCTTACCTGGCGCGCCGCACGAACGCTGACGTCCACGGGCATTGATCGGAGCGTGTTCGTGAACGCGGCCGCCGCCGTTCCTCTCTTCGCAACGGGCGCCGCCGGCTTCCAGCAGTTTGCCGTGCTTGGCGCGATCGCCTTCTTCGCGCTCTGGGCGGTCGCGGCGCTCGAAGAACGAGACGGCGATGCCGGCGAGCGGCTGACCGACGCGGCACGCATCATCGCCTTACGCCTCTGCACGCTCGGCGTGGTCTCGGTCCTTGGCGTCACGTTCTACTATGCCTCCGCCTTCGGTGCGAAAGCGCTCTTCGACGTGCCGAGCCAGTACAGCTACTACAACATCGCCTCGGGCTTTGTGAGCAGCCGGGACATCCTGGCGCTGAAGGGCGAGAGCCTGCCAAGGGTGATCCTGAAGTTCTGGGCCCAGGCGCAGCACCTCATTGCGTGGCCGGAGACACTGGCACTCATCGCGATCGCGCTGCTGGCCGCAGCCGCTGGGATCAGGACCGTTCTCGGGGCCAACAGCGCTGGCGCGCGGCTTCTCGCGGTGGCTGGCTTCGGCGGCGCGATCGGTACTGCGCTCTTCCTGCCCTTCGTGCTGCCCGGCCTGCGGGGGCACGACACGTACTCCTTCAACGCGCTGGCGCCGCTCGCGTTCTCGCAGGTTGTTTTCTTCATCGTTGCGGCCCTGGCTTTCGGGCGCCGCTGGCTCGGTTGGCTCCCGACCATCCTCGCCCTCTATGTCTCGATCAACTTCGTGGCGGCGCAGAACGCCGCCGCCGTGGTCGCGCTCAACGACAACCGGCGCGACATGCTGGCGCTCAACCGCCTCCTCGCGGCGCTGGAGACGACTGACAGCTACAAGGCGGCTCAGCGCAACGACGCCCCTCTGAGGCTCATGATCATCGGCGCCAAGCCCGCGCCGGACCCCACAGGCCCTTACCGTATCGACGAGATCGAGCCGCCTCTCGCCTCCTCCCGCGCAGACTGCAGCCTCTTCAGCTGCGGCACGAGCCAGATCATCAACGGTCTGATGCTCATCAGCTACGACAGCATGGCGTATGAACTCGCCAACCCCTCCACGGTGGACGAAGCGCTGCGAGACGAAGCGCTCGTGCGCCTCTCCGAGAGCCGGCCCTGGCCGGACCCGAGCAGCATCATGACGCTCAGCAACGGGGTGCTGATGCTCTATCTGGGCAATGAGCTGAGGCGGGACGAGTGACGGGCTAAGCCGCCGCCTGGCCGGGCCAGCGCATCTCGAACCTCATGGCCGCCGGCCAGGGCGGCGCCGAAAGCCAGGCCTCCCAGGCGGTGGCGAAGGCTGCTTCCGCCACCTCGACGCCGGTGCGGAACCAGAACGGGGCGTCCATCGGCGCGTTCGGGTCCCAGGGCGGCTGGAGATAGGCACAGCCGACGTAACGTCCGTTCTCGCGGATCACCCATGCGTAAGAGCGGCGGGCAAGGAACTCCACATGGTGGTGCGCAAGATCCAGCCTGTTCTCCTCCCGCGTGATGCCGCCCGGCCAGTCTCCGCCCAGAAAAGCCTGCAGGCGGGCGCGGCTCTCCACCACCGCGCGGTAGTCCTCATCGAGATCGGCCTCGGTCAGCCACCGAAGCGCCCACCGGTCCAGCATTGCCTCGCGGGGCGCAGCCATCTCGGCAAAGAGCGGGTGGGCATGCATCGGCGGCCTCAGTGCTCGAAGCTGAGATAGAAGGTCCAGGACTTCACGCGCAGAAACACCGAGCGGACGATGGCGAAGGCATGCCAGTGCTCGCTGTAGACCGCGGCAACCCCCGCAGCGCCGCCCGGCAGCGCCGCCGCCTTCGCATCCTCGCCAAGGTCGATCAGCACCACCACGCGCCCCGGCGCCTCGCCCCTTTCCGGCGCCACCAGGGTGCCGGAGGTGGCGACCTGCCCCGATGCCATCACGGGAAGAACGGAGTTCACGGTGCCTTCGAAGACCTGACCCGGCACCGCATGGAAGGCCACCTCCGCGCGGTCCCCGGGCTGCAGGCGCTGCACGCCGATCTGGCGGAACGATGCCACCACCTGGTTCTCGTTCTCCGAGACGAACACCATCGAGGGGCGCAGCGGCAATGCAGCCGCCAGGAAGCCCTCGCGCAGGGCAAGCTGGGTCACGAAACCATCGGTGGGCGCGCGCACCGTCGTCTGCTCCAGCTCCCAGCGCGCCGTGGCCAGCTGCGCCTCGACCTGCGCGAGCTTGGCGTTGGTGCCGCCTTCGATCACGGCGCCGACCTCCTCTTGCGCCTGCAGAAGCTCCGCGGCCGCCGCATCCCGCGCCGCCGTGGCACTGTCGAGCTGCGCCTGGCGCTGCTCGAGCCGCACCGCCGCGATGGTGCCGCTCTCCACCAGCTGCGCATCGCGATCGTATTGCTGCTGTGCGAGCGACAGCGCGGCTTCCGCCCGCTCCACCGCGGCCTGCGCACTGTCGATCGCCTCGCTGTCCTGGCGCACATCCGCATCGGTCTGGCTGAGCTGTGCTTCCAGCTCCGCCACCCGCAGGGAGAAGGGCTCAGGATCGATCTGGAAGAGAACGTCCCCTTGCTTCAGCGGCTCGTTCGCAACCACCGGCACATCGATGACCCGCCCCGTGACCGAGGGGACGATCGGCGTGGTCACGAAGTAGGTGCGGGCGTAGTTCGAATAGGGATGGTTGAAATTCATCCCAAGCAGAACTACCGCGAGAATTGTCAGGCCGCCCAGCGAGGCCGTGACGACCGTGTAGCCGTTGACCGGGATCTTGAAGATCTTGAAGCCCGCGAAGCACATCGCGGCGTAGGTGATCAGGATGAGGACGTCCATCAGCCGGCCTCCCCGTCGCGCTTGCCGGCTTCGGCGTCGGCGAGGGCCGCCTCGAGCGCCGCGATCCGCGCTTCGAGCGCAGCCACGCGGTCATGGTCCTCCGTCAGCGTCGCCCGGTCCTGCGCGCTGAAGCCATACCCCCGGTCCTCCCGGTACAGCGTCGCCCAGATCCACAGAAACGGCCAGATCACGTGGAGGGTCAGCAAACTGATCCAGCCCGCCACATGGATCGCATCCTGGTGCGGATGGTTCCGCTCCACTGCGATCTTGTAGGGGATATCGTGGATGTAGATCACGGCGTAGGCGATCGTCAGCACCACGAAGAACATGACCACGATCGCAATGTACTCTGACATTGAGCCCTCCCAAGAAAAGCGCCGGGGCAAAAGGACACAGGAGCCCGCATCTGCCAAGCGCTCATCGCGCAACCGCATCAGGCAAGGACGCAACGTGCCCGAGGGGACGCGCCAACGCCTTATTGCGCCGCAGCGAAAGCCGGGCTAGGCCGCAATAGGCTCGGTTACGGAACCTTGACACTGCGCAACGGCGCAGCACCGTCATCCACTGGCCCAGAACGGCGAGGCAGGCATGCTGGCTTACATTATCCGAAGGCTCGTGCAGTCCGCCCTCGTGCTGCTGATCACCGGTCTCATCGCCTTCTCCCTCTTCCGTTTCGTCGGTGACCCGGTCGAGAACATGCTGGGCCAGGAGCGCACGCAGGCCGATGTGGTCGAGCTGCGCGAGCGTCTCGGCCTCAACGATCCGTTCCCAGTGCAGTACTGGAACTTCCTAAAGGGGGCGGTGCAGGGCGAGTTCGGTATCAGCTTCCGACAGGGTCGCCCGGTCTCGGACCTCATCGTCGAGCGTGCGCCGGCAACACTGGAACTCGCTGCAGTATCAGGTCTTTTCGCCCTCGTCCTCGGCATCGGCCTGGGGGTCTTCACGGCCATCTACCAACGCGGATGGGCGGCCAGTTTCATCATGACAACGTCACTCATCGGCGTCTCGCTCCCAACCTTCCTGATCGGGATCCTGCTCATCTACATCTTCGCGGTGGAGCTCGGCTGGCTGCCCTCGTTCGGACGGGGAGACACGGTCGACCTTGGCTGGTGGACCACAGGCTTCCTCACCGAGAGCGGGCTCAAGGCATTGATCCTGCCCTCGATAACCCTCGGCCTCTACCAGATGACGCTCATCATGCGGCTTGTCCGGTCGGAGATGCTGGAGGTGCTGCGGCAGGACTATATCCGCTTCGCGCGCGCCCGCGGCCTCTCCGAGCGGGCCGTGAATTTCGGGCACGCGCTCAAGAACACGCTGCTGCCGGTGATCACCGTCACGGGCCTCCAGCTCGGCAGCATCATCGCCTTTGCCATCATCACCGAAACGGTCTTCCAGTGGCCCGGCGTCGGACTGCTCTTCATCAACGCGGTCCAATTCGTCGACATCCCGGTGATGGCGGCGTACCTGATGATCATCTCGGTCATGTTCGTGGCGATCAATCTGATCGTCGATCTGATCTATGTCGCCATCGATCCGCGCCTGCGGGTCGATCGTGCGGCAGCGGCGCGCTGAGGGAGGAGCCCATGTCCGCCATCGCCCGCGCCTGGGACAGCGACCTCGCCCATTCCTTCCGCAGCTCACCCATCACGGTGATCGCGGCGATCATGGTGGTCATCCTCGCGGGCGGCGCCGTGCTCGCCCCGCTGATCGCGCCCTACAATCCATTCGATCCGTCGACCCTGAACCTGATGGACGGCTTCTCCGCGCCGATGGAGCCGAACGCCTTCACCGGCAACGTCTTCTGGCTCGGCACGGACGATCAGGGGCGGGACGTCTTCTCGGCCATCCTCTACGGCCTTCGGATCTCGCTCTTCGTAGGCGTCGCCGCGGTGCTGCTGGCCATGGTCATCGGCATCACGCTGGGGCTGCTCGCCGGCTATCTCGGCGGCTGGCTCGAGACGATCATCATGCGTCTCGCCGATGTGCAGCTCACTTTCCCGTCCATCCTTGTGGCGATGCTGATCTTCGGCGTCGCGCAGGGCATCGTGCCGCCGGAGCATCGGGAGGAGATGGCGATCTGGGTGCTGATCGTCTCCATCGGCCTGTCGGACTGGGTGCAGTTCGCGCGCGTCGTCCGCTCCTCCACGCTGGTGGAGAAGCAGAAGGAATACGTGGCCGCCGCGCGCCTCATCGGGCGGTCCTCCATGGGTATCATGTTCCGCCACGTGCTGCCGAACGCACTCTCGCCGGTGCTGGTGATCGCAACCATCGGCCTCGCGCTTGCGATCATCACCGAGGCAACGCTCAGCTTCCTCGGGGTCGGCGCCCCGCCCACGCAGCCCTCGCTCGGCACCCTCATCCGGATCGGCCAGGGTTTCCTCTTCTCCGGCGAGTGGTGGATCCTGTTCTTCCCGGCCGTGACACTGCTTGTGCTCGCCCTCAGCGTGAACCTGCTCGGAGACTGGCTCCGCACCGCGCTCAACCCGAGGCTCCGCTGATGCGTCCCACCTCCAAAGCCGTCCTCCAGGTGGAGGACCTCGTCGTCGAGATCCCGACGCGGCGCGGTGTGCTCCGCCCGGTCGACGGCGTCAGCCTCAGCATCGGCGCGGGCGAGGTGCTCGGCGTCGTGGGCGAGTCGGGCGCGGGCAAGTCCATGATGGGCTCCGCCGTCATCGGCCTCTTCGAACCGCCTACCCACATCGCCGGCGGCGCCATCCGTCTGGCGGGTGAGCGCCTCGATCTGATGACCCCGTCCCAGCTGCGCGCCGTGCGCGGGCGCGAGATCGGCATGGTCTTCCAGGACCCGCTCACCTCGCTCAACCCGCTCCTGCGGATCGGCGACCAGCTGACGGAGACGATACGCACGAATCTCGGGGTGTCGCGCGCGGAGGCCGATCAGCGCGCGCTGGCCGCGCTCGTGGAAGTGGGCATCCCCGGTGCGGAGGATCGCCTTCGAAGCTACCCGCACGAATTCTCCGGCGGCATGCGCCAGCGCGTGGTGATCGCCCTCGCCCTCTGCGCCGAGCCGAAGCTCGTGATCGCCGACGAGCCGACGACGGCCCTCGATGTCAGCGTGCAGGCCCAGATCATCGCGCTTCTGAAGCGCCTCTGCCGGGAGCGTGACACGGCCGTCATGCTCATCACCCACGATATGGGCGTCATCGCCGAAGCGGCGGACCGGGTGGCCGTGCTCTATGCCGGCCGCCTCGCGGAGATCGGCCCGGTGGCGGATGTCGTCGGCAAGCCGATGCACCCCTATACCGAGGGTCTCATGGCCTCCACGCCGATGGCCACAGCCCCAGGCGAGCGCCTGGCGCAGATCCCCGGCGCCATGCCCCGGCTCGATGCCATCCCTGCGGGCTGCGCCTTCCATCCCCGCTGCCCCGTTGCCATGGCTGGCTGCGTCCTCGACCCCCGGCCCACCATCGCGGAGTGCGGCGGGCGGGCGGCCTGCTGGGTCCGCGCCCACGAGCAGCGTACGGAATACACCGCATGAGCCAGATCGCCGCCGCCCTGAAGGATGACGCCGCCCTGCAGCTCGAGGAAGAAGCGCCGCGTGTGGTGGTCAAGAACCTCGTACGCCGTTTTGACGTCTCGAAACCCTGGCTCAACCGCGTGCTCGAAGGCGGGCAGAAAGCCATGCTCACCGCCGTGAGCAACGTGTCCTTCGAGATCCCGGACCGGGGGGTCTACGCCCTTGTGGGCGAGTCGGGCTCGGGCAAGTCCACCATCGGCAAGATCGCGGTGGGGCTACAGCGGCCGAGCGAAGGCAGCGTCGAGATCGGCGGCGTGGACCTCTTCCGGGAGAAGAGCGCCCGCCGCCGCCGCCGCGCGCGGGCCGAGATCCAGATGATCTTCCAGGACCCCTACGCCTCGCTGAACCCGCGCTGGCGCGTGGGCGATATCGTGGCGGAGCCGGCACGCAGCCTCGGCAAGCCGCTGGAGGGCGGGCCGGGCGCGCTGCTCGAACAGGTCGGCCTCTCGCGCCGCGATGTGGAGAAATTCCCGCACGAGTTCTCGGGCGGCCAGCGCCAGCGCATCTGCGTTGCCCGCGC
>JBCBHB010000096.1:0-7993 GCA_038526025.1 Pseudomonadota bacterium | reverse complement strand
GCCGGAAGAGACGCCGGAGGCACGCCGCCAGCGCTTCGAGACGCTCTTCGCCTCCAACCCCGGGCACACGCAAACCTACTACACGCGGGCGGAACTGGCGCTGATGGAAGGCAAGTGGGACGAGGCTCGGGCGGAGCTGAAGAAGCTGAACGAGACCGAACCCTCGGGCCGCTACTGTGCCATCCGCGCCGCCATCGCGCGTGGCGAGGGCCGTCCCGAGAGCGAGGTGCGCACCTGGCTTGTCCGCGGTATCGGTGCGCCCGGCGGCGGAGAGGGCATGATCGCGGATGCGGCGCTCCTCCCGCTTCTCGTGGGCCCCACGGGCAGCGCCGGCGGCGCCAATGCCGCGCCGAAGGAGACACCCGCTCCCGCGCCGAGCGAGAGCGCCACGGCGGGCTGACACCCCAGGCTCTGCGAAACCACAACGGCCCGCCCGGCATCGCCGCGGCGGGTCGTCTTGTTTTTGCCGCCGCCTGCCGCTACGCCCCGGCACGCACAGCGCGATGGAGGCCCTCATGCGGATTGCGATGATCGGGGCGGGCTATGTCGGCCTCGTCTCGGGCGCCTGTTTCTCCGATTTCGGCCATGAGGTGACCTGCGTCGATCTCTCGTCGAAGAAGATCGACGCGCTGAACGCCGGCGAGGTGCCGATCTACGAGCCGGGGCTTGACACGCTGATCGCCCGTAACGCGCAGGCCGGCCGCCTGAGCTTCACCACCGAGCTTGGACCGGCGGTGCGCGAGGCCGATGCGGTCTTCATCGCCGTCGGCACGCCTACGCGCCGGGGCGATGGGCATGCGGACCTGCAATATGTGTATGCCGCCGCAGAGGAGGTGGCCCGGAACCTCGACGGCTATACCGTGGTGGTCACCAAATCGACCGTGCCCGTGGGCACGAATGCCGAGGTCGCCCGGCGCATCGCCGCCGCTGCCCCGGACGCGTCCTTCGATGTCGCTTCGAACCCCGAATTCCTCCGCGAAGGCGCGGCGATCGAGGACTTCATGCGGCCGGACCGGGTTGTCGTCGGTTGCGTCTCCGAACGTGCCGAGCAGGTGATGCGCGAGGTCTACCGCCCCCTCTTCCTGCGCGAGACACCTATCGTGATCACCTCGCTCGAAAGCGCGGAGATCATCAAATACGCCGCCAATGCCTTCCTCGCGACCAAGATCACCTTCATCAACGAGATCGCCGATCTCTGCGAGAAGACGGGCGGGGATGTGCAGCACGTGGCGAAGGGCATCGGGCTCGACGGCCGCATCGGCTCGAAGTTCCTGCATGCCGGGCCCGGCTATGGCGGCTCCTGCTTCCCGAAGGACACCTCGGCGCTGGCCCGGTCGGGGCAGGACTATGCCGCCCCGCTTCGGATCGTTGAGACCGTGATCAGCGTCAACGACGCGCGCAAGCGGCGGATGGTCGACAAGATCGTCGAGGCGATGGACGACAAGGTGGCCGGCAAGTCCATCGCCGTCCTCGGCGTCACCTTCAAGCCGAACACGGACGATATGCGCGAGGCGCCATCGCTCACCGTGATCCCGGCGCTCATCGGCGCGGGCGCGCGCGTCTCGGTGACCGACCCGCAGGGCAGGAAAGAAGGCGAGGCGCTGCTGCCGGGCGTGACCTGGTGCGACGACGCCTATGCCGCGGCCCACAGCGCCGATGCCGTGGTGATCCTGACCGAGTGGAACGAGTTCCGCGCCCTCGATCTCACCCGCCTGCGCCAGACCATGACGCAGCCGCTGATGGTCGACCTCCGCAACATCTACCGGCCGGAGGACGCGCGGGACGCAGGGTTCACCTACTTCTCCGTCGGCCGGCCCTGAGGGGGCCGGGATGGGCGAGACGGTTCTCCTCACCGGCGCCGCGGGCTTCATCGGCGCAGCCCTAGCCGAGCGGCTGCTCGATGAGGGGCGCAGCGTCGTCGGCGTCGACAACCTCTCCCCCTATTACGACCCCGCCCTGAAATCGGACCGCTTGGCGCGTCTCGAGGGGCGGAACGGCTGGCGCTTCGAACGGCTCGACCTCGCGGACCGTGAAGCGACGGCAGCCCTGTTCGAGGCCGAGCGGCCGGCCCGCGTCGTCCATCTCGCCGCACAGGCGGGCGTGCGACACGGCCTGAAGGCACCCTTCGACTATGCGGACAGCAACCTCAGCGGCTTCCTCTCGGTGCTGGAAGGCTGCCGGCACGCGGGCACGGGGCACCTGCTCTACGCCTCCTCAAGCTCCGTCTATGGCGGCAATGCCAAGGTGCCGTTCGCGGAGGCGGACAGCGTCGACCACCCGGTGAGCCTCTATGCCGCGACGAAGAAGGCCAACGAGCTGATGGCGCATTCCTATGCCCATCTCTTCGGCCTGCCGGCCACGGGCCTGCGCTTCTTCACGGTCTACGGCCCGCGCGGCCGGCCGGACATGGCCTACTGGAAGTTCACGCGCGCGATCCTCGCGGGCGAGCCGATCGACGTCTACAATCACGGCAATATGCGCCGGGACTTCACCTATGTGGACGATGTGGTCGAGGCCGTCGCCCGCCTCGTGGACCTGCCCGCTGCCGCGAACCCTGGCTTCGACCGGGCGGCGCCGGACCCCGCAACCTCCTGGGCGCCCCACACGGTCTACAACATCGGCAACAGCCAGCCGGAAGCCCTCGGCCACTTCATCGACCTGCTGGAGAAGGCCTGCGGCCGCGAGGCGGAGCGCCGCCTCCTGCCCATGCAGCCCGGCGATGTGGAGGCAACCGCGGCGGATACGCGCCGGCTCGAAGCGGCCATCGGCTTCCGCCCGTCCACGCCCCTCGGCGTCGGCCTCGACCGCTTTGTCCGCTGGTATCGCGATCACCACGACATCTGACGGTCCGGCCACCCGATCCGCCAAGGGGCGACGCCGGGCGGCTAGGTAGCGGATGCCGCCCGACCGCCCCGTCCCCCCGGACCCATCAGCAAAATGCGGCTGCCCACGAGGATGAGCGCCGCGCAGAGCATCAGCACATAGAAGAGCGCGTCGAACCCCCAGTTGGCTTGCAGCACCGCGATCAGGGGCAGCGCTGCGGAGAAGCCCAGGAAGCTCACGAGGTACCGGGCGCCGAAAGCGCTGGAGCGGGACTTCCGGGATGCCGTGGTGCCAATGAGGAAGTCGTTCACCGGCACCTGGCCGAACACACCCAGCATCGCCCCCAGTGCCGCGGCGAAGATGGCGGCGTCGGTCAGGCCGGGCATGGCCAGGAAAGCGACCACCTGAACCGATGTGACCAGCGCAAGCGTCGGCCGGGCGCCCACCCGGTCGAGCATGAAACCCGTCACGAGCTGCGCCAGGGAGGCTGCGGCAAAGACGATGAAGGCAAGCCCCCCGATCACGGAGGCGGACTGGAGCTGAAGGAAGGCAAGGGCTGCCGCGATCCCCTCCGCCAGCCCGACGAGCCGCTCCTCGAAGACCTCCGGGAGCGCCACGGTCGTCGCCTGGAAGACAATGCTGCCAAGCGTCGCGGTGAGGTAGACGCAAAGCAGCACCCGCCAGATCGGCCCATAATTCGCCGGCTGCGCGGAAGCCGCCCCGCCCGAAGGCGCCACGGTCTCGGCCCGTATCTCGCGCGAGACCATGAAGTAGGGCAGCGCCACGGCCATCGATACCAGCCCGGGCAGGATGAAGGCCGCGCGCCAGCCCGCAAGGTCGATCATCACGCCGGTCACGAGCGCGGCCGAGCCCACGCCGAGATTGCCCCAGATCCCATTCACCGCGAGCCGCATGCCGGTCTTCCGCCAGCGGGCCGTGACGATCGCGAGGCCAACGGGATGATAGATCGCCCCGAACACGCCGATCAGGAACAGGCCGATCCCAAGCTGCATCGGGGACTGCGCCAGCCCGGTCAGGATCGAGGCCGCGCCGATGCCGAGGAAGAAGACGACCATCATGCCGTCCCGGCTCCACCGGTCCGCGAGCAGGCCCATGGGCAGGGCACAAAGCGCGAAGGCCGCGAAACCCGGGGCGCCATAGGGCAGCAGCTCGGCATAACTCATGCCCCAGCGGGCGCTCAGCGCGAGCGCCGCCACGGTGGCAAAGATCAGCATGAAGTAGTGGTCGAGGAAGTGCCCGACATTCAGGAGCAGGAAGTACTGGGTGTCGCGCGTCAACATCTCGGCGGCGATCATTGCATTCTTCGGTTGTCCGATACCAGCGCCCGGCAGCATGGTCGCGGCAGGACCAAGGAGCCTCGCCATGACGAAACTCGCCCACCGCCCCTGGGTGCCCGACGCCGCCGAAACCCTCGTGCAGTCCGTCGCGGCCCGCACGAACGGTGAGAGCGCCGAGGGGGTGCTCGACCGCATCGAGGCCGCCATCCGGCTCAACGAGACGATCCACGACCGGGAATGCTTCAACCTCAACCCGGCCACCAATGTGATGAACCCGGCGGCGGAGGCGGTCCTCGCGCGCGGTATCGGGTCCCGTCCCTCCCTCGGCTATCCGGGCGAGAAGTACGAGATGGGGCTGGAGGGGATCGAGGAGATCGAGGTCATCGCCGCAGCGCTGGCCGCCGAAGTGTTCGATGCAACCTATGCCGAGATCCGCGTGGGCTCGGGCGCCCTCGCCAATCTCTACGGTTTCATGGCCCTCGCCCAACCGGGAGACGCCATCATCGCGCCATCGCCCGCGATCGGCGGGCACGTGACACATCATGGGAGTGGCTGCGCCGGGCTCTACGGTCTCGTCACGCACCCCGCGCCGGTCGATGCGGCGGGCTACACGGTGGACATCGACGCGCTCGCCTCCCTCGCCGACCAGGTTCGGCCCAAGATCATCACCGTGGGCGGAAGCCTCAATCTCTTCCCCCACCCTGTCCGCGCCGTGCGGGAAATCGCGGACCGTGTGGGCGCGAAGGTTCTGTTCGATGCGGCGCATCAGTGCGGCATGATCGCAGGGCGCGCCTGGCCAAACCCGCTCGACGACGGCGCGCATCTGATGACGATGAGCACCTACAAAAGCCTTGGCGGACCGGCGGGCGGCCTCATCGTGACACGCGACGCCGGGATCGCTGAGCGACTGGACAGTATCGCCTTCCCGGGCCTCACCGCGAATTTCGATGCTGCGAAATCCGCGGCCCTTGCCATCACCCTCCTCGATTGGCGCGACTACGGGCGGGACTATGCCCGCGCGATGGTAGCCGTTGCGCAGGCGCTGGCAGCAGCGCTCGCCGATCAGGGCCTCGCCGTTTTCGGCGCGGAGCGGGGCTTCACCGAGAGCCACCAGTTCGCCTTGGATGCGCGACCGCTCGGAGGGGGGCAGGCCGCGGCGAAGAAGCTGCGCCATGCGGGGTTCCTCACTTGCGGCATCGGGCTACCCTTGCCGGAAATTACCAGTGATATGAACGGCTTGCGCTTTGGCACGCCCGAGATCGTCCGGCGCGGGGTAACGCCGGCAGATGCGCAGCCGCTTGCCGCCCTCATCGCCGAAGGGCTGCAAACATCCGATCCCGCGCCTGTGGCGCAACGGACCGCCACGCTTCGCGCGCGCTTCAGCGGGATGCACTATGTTCGTGCCGTCACCCATGAAGGCGCCGCCTGAGCGCGCGTTCGCCTGGTTGAACACCGGTGCGCAGGGTCTTCTTGATCAGGCCCCGCATCTGGGCGATGAATCCCGAAACAGCGGCGCGTGGACGTCCCCTAACGTAGGGGCAATCCAACGCGCACCGAAGAACACCAGGGCGGGAAACACATGAAGTCAGCTACCCTCGTTGCCGCGATCGCCATCGGGATTTCGGGCATCGCCCATGCGGAGGCCCCCGATCTCGAAGCAGGCGGCAAGCTCTACAAGAACGAATGCAGGGCATGCCACGGGCCCACCGCGAAGGGCCTTGCGAGCTACCCGAAGCTCGCTGGCAAGACCCAGGAGTACCTCGTGGACCGCCTGGAACAGTATCGCGCAGGCAAACGGCTGGGCCCGAACACGGCCCTTATGGCACCGCGCGCCAAGAACCTGTCGGACGACGATATCACCAACATCACCGGCTTCATCGTCGAGAACTTCAAGTAGCCCTGTCGGCGGCCCGCATGCGCATCTGCAACGGCTGGCCATCAAGCGAGACGGGCCTCCGCGTCGTGGTCGCATCACGGTACTCCAACGTTTAAATTCTTGCTGAGAGCGCCAACTCGTCCTACCCTGACACAGTCCAGGAGCCTGCTGAGCGAGCAAGTTCAGTAGTCTTCGAAGGCGTACAATAAAACAACCCCAAGGGAGGACTACATGAATAGTATGAAGTTGAGCGGTGCACTGAGCCTGATACTGGGCTCAATGCTCTGTGCAGCGCCTGCAATGGCGCAGAATACCACAAGCCTGACGCACACACTGGTGTTGGAAGACCTCGAGAACCCCTGGGACATGGCGTTCCTGGCGGACGGCACGATGTTCTACACCGAGAAGTGCAAGGGCCTTTCGGTGCTTATGCCCTCGGGCGAGACCAAGGCGATCCTCGGCATGGGCGGCACGTCCGGCTACGGCACGACGGCGGACGACCTCTTCTGCGAAGGTCAGGCCGGGATGATGGGCGTTGCCGTCGATCCGGATTTCGACTCGAACCGCCGGATCTATGTCTACTCTACGTCGAACCTCTCGACGCCGCACACCAACCGGCTGATGCGCATGGTGGTGGCGGACGATTTCGGTAGCGTGACGGACCGGACCGATATCGTCGACGATGTGCCCTACAAAATGAAGGCATCGGATCATCCGTTCGGCGGCCCTGGCGCGCATAATGGCGGTCGTGTTCGGTTCAACGAGGCCGACGGCTTCCTGTACCTCACCACGGGCGACACGCATAACGGCGAGGTACCGCAGAGCCCGACCATGATGGGCAGCAAGGTGCTCCGCATCGATACCGACGGGACGCCCGCCCCCGGCAACACCCCCCCGGTCGGGTTCGACAAGCGGACCTACACCTACGGCCACCGCAACGTGCAGGGCATTGCCTTCCACCCGGCCACGGGCACGCCGATCGCCGCGGAGCACGGCCCCTGGCATTCCGACGAGGTCACGGTGCTGCGCAACGGCGGCAACGCCGGCTGGGACCCGCGTCCCAACATGGCGGGCCGCGGCGACTGCCCGGACAACTACTGCGGCTACAGCCCGAACCAGATGGTCGGCGAGAACCGCTTCCAGCGGGCGGCCTGGATGCCGATGACCGACTACGCCACCTACCCGGCCGCCATGCCGCCGATCTGGAACAACAATGGCTGGAGCCAGGGCACCTCGTCCGCCGCGTTCCTCGAGGGCGAGGCCTGGGGTGAGATGGAAGGCGCCATGGTCGTCGGCATCATGGGCATCGGCTTCGGCGGCACCCCGCTCGGCCAGCGGATCGAGGTGCTGCATCTTTCCGAGGACGGCACGGAGCTTCTGGGCGTCAGTACCATGGACCTGCCGATGGAGCCGGGTCGCTTCCGCTCGGTGGTGACGGGGCCGGATGGCAGCCTCTACACCGCGATCGATGAGGGGATGATCCACAAGATCACGCCCTGATAGCGATGCCTTGGGCCGCGCTGCCTCCGGGTGGCGCGGCCCGTTCTATTCCCCGAACACGAACTCTCCGGGCAGCTCGTAGCGCTGATCGTCCACGCGAACGAGGTGGAGCCCGCTCTCCAGGCGCCACTCCGTATCGGTTCCCACGCCGGACATGGTCGCGCTGGCCGCCACGAACGCGCCGTGCACGAAGTAGAGCTGTCGCGTGAAGCCGTTCGGGAAGGTCACCGCCACGGTCGCATCCCCGCCGGTACCGCGCGCGACGGCAGCCTTGCAGATGCCCAGGCTCTGCCCCTGCTCCTGAGCGCACGCGACCTTCGTTGTTGCATCGAAGTCCCGCTTCCTGGCCCGGCGCTTACTGTCGTCCTCTCCCATCGGCGTCGTACCATCGGGCCCGATGGCGGGAACGAGATCGGCCGCGGGCGTGAAACTGCGCGCACCGCCACGCACTGGGCGCACCGAACACCACATCGTGCCGGAGACCGCCTCGCAACCG
>JBCBHB010000095.1:0-7999 GCA_038526025.1 Pseudomonadota bacterium | reverse complement strand
GCGGGGGCCTCCGACGTGCTGCCGGCGGCAGGGGCGTCGCCCGTTGCGCCCTCTTCGGCGCAGGCCGCCAGAAGGATCAGCAGGGCGGGAGCAGCGGCGAGGCGGGTGATCCGTTTCATGCCAGCGCCTCCGGTCCGCGCATTACGGCGGCCACGCCCGTGCGTGCCACCTCCACAAGGCCCAGGGGCCGCATCAGCTCGACGAAGGCGTCGATCTGCTCCGAGGTGTTGGCCACTTCGAAGACACAGCTCTCCAGCGTCACGTCCACGACGCGGGCATTCATGATGTCCGCCATCCTCAGGGCCTCCACTCGCTTCTCCCCCTCGCTCACGACCTTCACGAGCGCGAGCTCCCGCTCGAGATGGGCGCCAAGCACCGTGAGGTCCGACACCCCGTGCACCGGCACCATGCGCCCGAGCTGCGCCTTGATCTGTTCGATCACCGCCGGCGTTCCCGTGGTGACGATGGTGATACGCGAGAGATGCCCGGCATGGTCGGTCTCCGCAACCGTAAGGCTCTCGATATTGTATCCGCGTCCCGAGAAGAGACCAATCACACGCGCGAGAACACCGGGCTCGTTGTCTACCAGCACCGAGAGCGTATGCCGCTCATGGTCCTGCGGCAGGCTGGAGCGCAGGTTGTAGGCACTCATCGCCGAGGTGCCGGGCTTCAGGGTCATCGGGCTCAAGGCG
This sequence comes from Pseudomonadota bacterium, assembly GCA_038526025.1. Classification (GTDB taxonomy): domain Bacteria; phylum Pseudomonadota; class Alphaproteobacteria; order Rhodobacterales; family Rhodobacteraceae; genus Thermohalobaculum. The sequence goes on along the minus strand of JBCBHB010000095.1, from coordinate 7,307 downwards.
TTCCTCACTCTTCTATCTTGGGGTCGTTTAATGCGCCCGGGCGGCCCGCTGCAACCGTGCCGGACGGGATCGGCGTCGCGAAGCGCATGCGTGCCGTAGCGGTGAGCCAGATCGCCCCCAGCGCCGCCGGGATTGTGGCCAGCCCCGCGGGCTGGCCGAGCAGGAACGGCAACAACACGTTCAGGTAGAGCAGCACCAGGATCGCGATGCCGAGACCGGTGGCCGGGATGATGCCTGAGGCGACGAGGAGGACCGCGCCGATTGAGAGCCCCACGGCGTCGTAGAACCAGACGGCCGGCATCGCCACCGGGATCAGCGCGGCCAGGAGACCGATGCGAAGGGCCGGGGGCGTCTCTCGGTTTGTCCACGTGACTGCCACGGCGATCATGCAGATCAGGAGCATGACCACCTGCGCGATCGAGGCCAGAGGGAGCGGGCCGCCGAGCGCCGCAATCAGGCCGGCGGGTCCGGTCTGGCGGTAGAATAGATCGTAGGCCTGTTGGGCCGTGTCCGGCGGAGAGAGATGCTCCAGCACCTTGCCCGCAAGCGCGGGCCAGTAGTCGAGGCCGACCCAGAACGTTGCGAGGGTGCTCAAGGCTAGGGCTGTGCAGGCGGCGGCGATCACGCCGCGCCAGTCTCGCGCCGCGACGAGGGCGACAGCCACGAGCACGCCGAGCGTGAGTTTGTAGGTGAGGATGCCGATCACCACGCCGGCCGCCACCCGCCGCCCGCCTTCGCGCAGCGCCATGGCTGTCAGCAGGCCCGCGAACCAGAGGAGGCTGGGATGCCCCATCGACTGCGGCCAGAAGCATGCGGGCGCTGCGATCAGGGCGAGGTACAAGGCCGCCGGAGCCCCCGGCGCAACGACCCGCAGCAACCAGGCCCCGGCAAGTGCAAAGAACGCCCAGCCCATCACACCGCTCACAATGAAGGCCGTCTCCATGTCCATCAGGCTGAGGGGCGAAAAGAGCAGCAGCGCGTGCGGCGGGTACAGCCAGCGCTGCGTCGACGAATCCTCCGGCCGCGCATCCAGGAACGCATCGTCGAAGAGCCGCATGGTCTCTCCCGCGGCAAAGGCTTGCGCGGCGGTGTGGAAGACCGGGAAGTCCCCGCTCAGCGCCTCATCACCGGCATAGAGAAGAAGCAGGCGGAGCGTGACGAGCGTGGCGGTCACGATGAACAGCCGACGCGCCGTTGTCGTGCCAAACCAGCGTGTCAGGCGGTTGTCGCCCGTTTCCCTCGGTCTATCCATGTCCCCGCCTTCATCGGCGGGCGGCGCCACAAGGCTGCGGCGCCGCGCCAAGGGTTAAACGAGCACCGCTCCACCGCTTTCGATAGCGCCCTGGGTCTCGGCTTCGCCCAGGAGCATCTCGTTGTGAGCCTTGCCGGAGGGGATCATCGGGAAGCAGTTCTCGTGGCGGGTCACGAGGCAGTCCATGATCACCGGGCCGTCATAGTCCAGCATCTCCTGGATCGCGGCGTCGAGATCGGCAGGGTCTTCCACGCGGATACCCTTGCAGCCGAAGGCCTCGGCCAGCTTCACGAAGTCGGGCAGCGCCTCCGAGTAGCTGTGGCTGTAGCGCTCGCCGTGCAGGAGCTCCTGCCACTGGCGGACCATGCCGAGCCGCTCGTTGTTCAGGATGAACTGCTTCACCGGGGCGCGGTACTGAATGGCGGTGCTCATCTCCTGCATCACCATCATCCACGAAGCCTCGCCCGCGACGTTGATGACCAGTGCATCTGGGTGTGCGACCTGCACGCCGATGCTGGCGGGCAGGCCGTAGCCCATGGTGCCGAGGCCGCCGGAGGTCATCCAGCGGTTCGGCCCCTCGAAGCCCATGAACTGGGCCGCCCACATCTGGTGCTGGCCAACCTCGGTGGTCACGTAGCGGTCATGCCCCTTGGTGAGCGCCTCGAGCCGCTCCAGCGCGTGCTGCGGTTTGATCTCGGTTTCCGAGCGCTTGTAGGCGAGGCAGTTGACGCTCTTCCAGCCGGCGATGGTGTTCCACCAGGCCGAGATGTCCCGCTTCTTGGAGCCGCGGGCGCGCCATACCGCCAGCATCTCCGCCAGCACGTCGGCAACGTCGCCGATGATGGGCACTTCGACATGGATGTTCTTGTTGATGCTCGACGGGTCGATATCGATGTGCACCTTTTCGGAGCCCGGGCTGAAGGCGTCGAGCTTGCCGGTGATGCGGTCGTCGAACCGCGCGCCGATGCAGAACATCGCGTCGCAGCCGTGCATGGTCATGTTGGCTTCGTAGGTGCCATGCATGCCGAGCATGCCCAGCCACTGTGCGCCGGATGCGGGGTAGCAGCCGAGGCCCATGAGCGTGGAGGTTACCGGGAAGCCGGTTTCCGCCGCCAGCTCGCGCAGCAGCTCCGTCGCCCGGTCGCCCGAGTTGATCACGCCGCCGCCGGAGTAGAGGATCGGACGCTCCGCCCGCTCGAGCAGGTCGACCGCCGCCTCGATCATCGCCCTGTCGCCCTTCTTCTTGGGCGCATAGGTCTCGGTGCGCGCATCCTGCTTCTCGGTGTAGCGGCCAGAGGCGAACTGCACGTCTTTCGGAATGTCGACCAGCACCGGGCCGGGCCGGCCGTTGGTGGCGACATGGAAGGCGCGGTGGATGGTCTCCGAAAGCTCGTCCGTGTCCTTCACCAGCCAGTTGTGCTTGGTGCAGGGCCGCGTGATGCCGACCGTGTCCGCTTCCTGGAAGGCGTCGTTGCCGATCATGAAGGTGGGCACCTGACCGGTCAGGACGATCATGGGGATCGAGTCCATCAGCGCATCGGTCATGCCCGTGACCGCGTTCGTCGCGCCCGGCCCGGAGGTGACCAGGACAACGCCCGGCTTGCCCGTGGAGCGCGCATAGCCTTCGGCCATGTGGGTCGCGCCCTGCTCGTGGCGGACGAGGACGTGGCGCAGCTCCGGCCGCTTGAAGATCTCGTCGTAGATCGGAAGGACCGCGCCGCCCGGATACCCGAATACCACCTCGACGCCCTGCTGAATGAGGGCCTCGACCACCATTTCCGCCCCGGTCATCTCACGCCGGGTGTCGATGGTCTCGGCCGCCTCGTTCGCGGGCTGTGCGGTCATCGTCTCGGTCGACATCGTCCTTCTCCTTGGTCTCGTCGCGCCGTTGGTGCTGGGGCTTCAGGCGGTTCTCGCAGGCATAAAAAAAGCCCCGGTGAGGGGCTGATAAGGCGCATGGTCGGTTCGGGTTACTCAGCCCGTCCGGTCCCCATGCGCCAGCGCTACAAGAATGATTGCCATTCGCTCCGTCCTCTTCGTGGCGCCCTTGTGAGCCGCTTTTTCCAGGAGGTCAAGCGCCGATGCGCGCATGATCGAACATTCTTGGGGTCTTGCGCGGCACATTGTGTCGCATAGCGCAGCTCACGAGGAATCTTCGCGAAATCTTCCCGTTTCAGCGGCTTCGACGGCGTCGAGGGCCCCGGTCAGAAGCTCGCCGGTTGCGGGCAGGCGCGTCCATCCCGACATCTGATTTCGGAACCAGGTGCGCTGGCGTTTGGCGTATCGGCGGGTGGCGAGGGTGCCGGCGGCGGCGGTCTCTTCGAGGGTGGTTTCGCCCCGGAGGTATCGGCTGATTTCGGCGACGCCGATGGCCTTCATTCCGGGGAGCGACGGGTCGGCGCCCGTGGCGAGAACGGCGGCCACTTCCTCGATGGCGCCGCCTGCCAGCATCGCATCGAAGCGGGTTGCGATCCGATGGTCCGACCAGTCGGCAGGCGCGTCGATCACCAGCCGGACTGCCTGGGACGGCGGCAGGAGGGGAGGCGGCGTGGTGGCCTGCCACGCGGACAAGCCGCGACCTGTGGTCTCGAGCACTTCGAGTGCACGCTGCACCCGGGCCGGGTTCGCGAGGTCGATCTTCGCGGCCGTTGCCGGATCACGGTGGCGGAGAGCTGCGGCGCAGTCTGCGAGGCCGTCGCGCTCGAGCATCGCCGTGAACCGCGCCCGCACCGCCGTCGGCGTGGGCGGGATCTCGCTCAGCCCTTCGGTCAGTGCGCGGAAGTTGAGGCCGGTGCCGCCGGTGATGAGGGCCCGTGCGCCGATGCGGGCGGCCGCATCCAACACTTCGCCCACCTCCCGAAGCCAGGCCCCGGCCGAATGCGGCGTCTCCAGTGGCAGGTGGCCGTAGAGGTGATGCGGGGCGCGTGCTTCATCGTCCACCGACGGACGGGCACTGAGCACCCGCCAGGGGGCGTAGACCTGCTGGCTGTCGGCGTTGATCACCCACCCCCCGAGGCGTTCGGCCAGAGCGAGCGCGAGACCCGACTTTCCCGAGGCTGTGGGGCCGGCGAGGAGGATTGGCCTCGGCGGCGGTGTCACGCGGTGCTCCGCCGGAGCGCGGCCTCGCGCAAGACGCCGATGAAGAGAAGGCTCGCCATGGGCGCGGTGACGAGCGGCAGTGCCAGCACCGTGCCGAGGGGCACGAGGTAGCCCGGGAGGGCCCACACTAGGATGACATGCAGCCGGCGCCCCATCGTGCTGTCGTACCGGGCAGCGGCCAGGAAGACGGCAGCGAGCGCGAAGGCGATGCCTTCATAGTACCAGGCCGATGGGGCGGCGAGCGGTATGGCGAGCAGCAGGCCTGCGAGGCGTAGGGATGCCGTAACGTCCTTCAGCCACCAGAGCCAGGCCACCCCGGCTGCCAGGGAGAGGGAGACGGCGGCCTGGGCGCTGAGCGCCGCCTCGTGCCCAAGGCCCGCCACGCGAAGGGCGGGGTACCAGGAGAGCATGGTGTCCCAGGCATTCGCGGCGAGAGCGATCTGCTCGGCCATGGTGCCCGCCGCGCCGAGCCATGCCGGCCAGTAGGCCCAGCCCGTGTGCAGCACCGGCAGGAGGCAGACGCCGAGCACCGACAGGGCCGCGGCCGGTACCGCCATGCGCGCTTGGACATGGCTGAGCGCGTAGCCGAGGAAAGCCGCAGCCACCATCGGGCAGAGCTGTGGCTTGATGGCGAGCAGGCCCACGACCGCCCCGGCGAGCAGCGCCTTCTGCGAGAGGAGGGCGGTTGCGGCAACAAGAAGAAGCGCGAGCCAAATCAGCGTCGTCTGCCCCGCCAGCAGCACGAAGAACAGGAGTGGCGGGGACAGGGCTGCCAGCATCAGCGCCCGGCGCTCCGCCACCATTCCCGGGAGGCTCGGCCATAGGGCGGCGCCGAATGCCGCCAGCCCGACGAGGACGAAGAGCGGCCAGGCGATGGCAAAGGGCAGCGCGCCGAAGGGGATGACCGCCACGAGCCAGCCGGGCGGGTAGGCGAACGGGAAGTAGGGATCCTTCGCGTCGGGACCCCAGTTCTGCACCGCCGAGAGCCGCGCCTCGTCCAGCACGGCCAGCGGCTCGGCCAGCCCAAGGCGGCCGGCTGCCCAGAAGGCCGAGAAGTCGTTGGGCACGACGGAGCCGGGCTCGCCCTCCGGCGCCAGGTCCCGGAGATTGGCGGAGAAGAGCGAGAGCGTCGCGAAGAAGACCAGCGCGGTGAGGAACAGCAGCACCTTCTGACCGGCATCACCGGCCATACGGTCGATCATCGGGCGGCCCTGGGGCCGAGCGTCAGCTTCTGAGTGCACCATACCGCCTCCAAGCGCTTGTCGGACCATTCGGCGTCGTGCCGCGTCTGGCAATGCCCCAGACGCGTGACTGCCTGGCTGCGCTGTCTCCGAGACACGGATATCTCGGGGCTGCATCTTGCCTTCCCCGCCATTTCCGGCTAACGCGCCCGCCACAACGCAGGCGGGGGCCGGGCCGGCCGGGGGAGACATCCCCGTCGGTCCACCGGTTGGAGCGCAAGCTTCTGATCCCCTGCCGAGGCCAAAACCGGAAAGGAAACGGACTTATGGCGCTGCCTGACTTCAGCCTGCGTCAGCTCCTCGAAGCTGGCGTTCACTTCGGCCACCAGACCCATCGGTGGAACCCGCGCATGGCCCCCTTCATTTACGGGGACCGCAACGGCATCCACATCCTCGATCTTACGCAGACCGTCCCCATGCTCGACGCCGCGCTTCAGGCGATGCGCGACACCGTCGCCAAGGGTGGGCGCATTCTCTTCGTCGGCACCAAGCGCGCGGCGCAGCAGCCGCTGGCCGATGCCGCCCAGCGTTCGGCACAGTACTTCATGAACCACCGCTGGCTCGGCGGCACGCTCACCAACTGGAAGACCGTGTCGAACTCGATCAACCGCCTGCGCGAGCTCGACGAGCAGCTCGACGGCGGGGCCACCGGCTTCACCAAGCGCGAGCGCCTGGGCCTCGAGCGTGAGCGGAACAAGCTGACCCTCAGCCTCGGCGGTATCCGCGAGCTGGGCGGCCTGCCGGACATGCTGTTCGTGATCGACACCAACAAGGAAGCGCTGGCGATCGCCGAGGCGAAGAAGCTGGGCATTCCCGTCGTCGCGATCCTCGACACGAACTGCGATCCCGAGGGCGTGACCTACCCGATCCCCGGGAACGACGATGCAAGCCGCGCGATCTCGCTCTACTGCGACCTCGCCGCCCGCTCGGTGATCGACGGCATGGCGAGCCAGATGGGCGATGCCGGCTTCGATCTTGGCGAGATGGAAGACCTGCCGCTGGAGGAACTGCCGGCCGAGGAAGCTGCGCCGGTCGCCGAGGGCGAGGCTGTCGAGCCTGCCGCCGAAGAGCAGCAGAAAGCCGCCGAGGCCTGAAGGCGCTGCACGCTAGACGAAGGGCCGTGGCAGGAGCTGCCGCGGCCCTTTTCGTTTGAGCATTCCTGCGCGGCCCGGATGCCCTTCTGCGATGCGCCCGCGACCGGCCGTGGCACGCCGGCACGGCCGGCTGCCTTCCGCCACGTGGAGCGCGCTTCCATCTTGACGGGCGTCTCCGCCGCCGTTCATCGTCAGCAGAGATGATTGAACGCAGGGCATTTTGATGTCGAACACCGTTGCAGAGTTCGTGGCCCAGAATGGCTACGGCCCCTTCTTCCTCCTCGCCCTTCCCATGATCGCCGTATTGGTGCTCAGCCAGGGGGGTGAAGCGGCAGCAAAGGTCATGGCCCTGGTGCTGGTGGCCGTAATGTTCTTCATGGGCGTCTTGCGCAACGACTTCAACTTCAGCTTCGTATCTCATGCGCTGATGGATGAAGATTTGATGCCTGCGCCGGCGGGCTACCTTCTGCCTTCAAAGTACGTGATCGCAGAGAGAAAAGACCCGTGGTTCCCGTGGGCAATCGCTGCGCCACTTTCGCTGGCCGTTACATTCGCGATCCTGTTGCCTGCACGTTCGCGCCTACTGCCTATCCTGTTCTGCGCCGGTTTGCTGTTCTACGG
>JBCBHB010000094.1:0-8005 GCA_038526025.1 Pseudomonadota bacterium | reverse complement strand
AGCGTTTTCGGCGGGTGCGGGCCAGAGCTAATGCGCGCGACGAGCTATCTCAGTCGGCTGCGTCGTGCCTGCTGCCGCGTCGATTGTGGGATAGGGGCCACGATAGGGGTGAAAGCGCGCCCCTTTTAGCCAGAGCTTCAGCGCCTGCCAGTGGATCGCGACGATCACCTTCACCGTCATCAGAGGGTGCAGCGCCCAGAGCTTGAAGAGCGCACCGTCCGTCAGCGCCACCCGGTCGCCCGACTGTGTCGCGATCAGCCACTCCCCCTCGGCATCGTGCTGGCGGATACGGATCGCCAGCCGCTCGGCCGGTTGGCGGATGGTGAAGCGGTAGCGCTGCGTCATGCCGATGAAGGGCGAGACGAAGAAGCCCTTGTCGGCCCCATGCCGCGCCGCACCATCCCGCCCCTCGTCGGCGGCCAGAACATAGGTGTGCTGATCCCCGAAGGTGTTCTTCACCTCGTAGATCACGCTCTCCAGCCGGCCCTCGGCATCCTCGCAGAAATAGACCGAGAGCGGATTGAACGCGTAGCCCAGGATCCGCGGGAAGGAGAGGAGCCAGATGCGCGCGGGCTTCGGCCGGCCTGCCGCTGCCAGTTCCGCCTCCGCCCAGGGGCGCAGCGCGCTGCCGTCCCGCCCGGCGTGGTCACGGCGATGGAAGGAGAGCAGCCCGAAACGGTCGAGCGCCAAGAGGCGCAGGCCGCGACACGTCTCCTCCAGCCGGTCGATATCGAGAAGCAGGCTGAACACCCGGTACCGGAAGCGATGGGTGAAGGGTCGGAGGCGCATATGCATCACATGGCCCCGGTAGAGGCAGGCCCGTGTCGGACCGACCTCGTTCCCGTCCGCAGTCATGCGTTCTTCCACGCCTGCCCCTTACTCCGCTGCCACGCGTTCGGGATGGCTGAGCGGCGTGCCCGTATCCCGCACCCAGGCTGGCCGGGCACCAAGCGCTTCCGCCACACGCAGGCCGGCGCGCAAGCCATCCTCGTGGAAACCATAACCGAGCCAGGCGCCCGCGAACCAGACCCCGCCCCTGCCCTGCAGCGCGTCGAGCGCTTCCTGCGCTGCAAAGCTCGCGCCGTCGAACACCGGGTGCGCCCAGTCGACCGCCGCATGCGTCCGCTCAGGATCCGGCTCCCGCGAGGGGTTCAGGCTCACAAAGAGCGGGTGCTGCTCGGGAATGCCCTGCAGGCGGTTCATCCAGTACGTGACCGGTGCGGGCCGATCGGCATCTGCATCCGCGCCCTCCGAGAGGAAGTTCCAGCTCGACCAGACCTTCCGCCGCTTCGGCATCAGGCTCACATCGCTGTGCAGAATGGCCCGGTTCGCGGAGGTCCGGAATTGCCCAAGCGTTCCCGCCACGGCCGGGTCCAGCGCATCCTCTCCGCCAGCGCGCAGCAGCGCGAGCGCCTGCGGGGCATGGCAGGCCAGCAGCAGCGCATCCGCCTCGACGACGCCGCCATCCTCGAAGCGCACGGCCGCCGGGCGGCCACCCGAAGCTGTGCGGGCCGCCACCGCCCGCCGGCCGGTGATCGCGCGATCCCCCAGCCGGGACGCAACACGCGACACATAGGCCCGGCTGCCGCCCGAGACGGTCCGCCAACGCTGGGCGGGCGAGAGGCCCGTCATCAGGTCGTGGTTCACGAAGAAACGCACGAAGTTCTGCGCCGGAAACGCCATCATCTCACGCGTGGGCGTCGACCAGATGGCACCGCCCATGGGCAGGATGAACCGGTCCCGGAACCAGCTGCCATAGCCGCGCGCCGCGATCCACTCGCCAAGGCTGAGCCCTGCAAGCGCGCCCGCCGCCATCTCCTCAGGGGCGCGCTTCATGAAGCGCAGCACGTCCCGCAAGCCCGCCAGATGCCAGGGGTCGAGCGCGCGCCAGCGTTGCGCAAAGAGCTTGTCGAGGTTGTCGCAGGCGTATTCGCACGCCCCGTCCTGCAGCGAGAAGCCGAACGACATGTCGGACCATTTGGAAGGCACGCCGAGATGCTCGAACATCGAGCACAGGTTCGGATAGTTCCGCGCGTTGAAGACGATGAAGCCCACATCGACCGCTTCCGTCGCCGGGCCAAACGGTACATCCAGCGTCCGCGCATGCCCGCCGATCCGGTCGCCCGCCTCGAACAGCGTCACGTCATGCTCAGCCTCGAGGGCCAGCGCCGCCCCCATGCCGGAGATGCCGCTGCCCACAATCGCAATCTTCATGTCGTCGTCACCCCTCCAGCGGTCCCGCACAGCGCGGAATTTCAGGCCGCGCGGTTGCGATAGGCCTCGAGCGCACGCTCCCGCCCCTCCTTGTGCCCGATGACAGGCGCCGGATAGGGCGCAGAGGGGTCGAGGCGCCATGCCCGCGGCGCCGCCTCGAAGAAGGCAACCGCGTCTTTGTGCGGATTACTTCGTCCCTCAGCAAGGAAACGGTTTCGGTAGGTTTCATTTTTGTCGAACTTGTCTGCCTGGGTGATGGGGTTGAACACGCGAAAGTAAGGTGTGGCGTCGGGGCCGGAGCCGGCGGACCATTGCCAACCCATGGCGTTGGCCGCGATGTCCCAGTCCACAAGACAGTCGCGGAACCAGGCCTCGCCCACGCGCCAGTCGGTCATCAGGTGCTTGGTGAGGAGGCTCGCGGTCAGCATCCGCATCCGGTTGTGCATCCGGCCGGTGACGTACATCTCGCGCATGCCGGCATCCACCATCTCGAAGCCGGTCATCCCCTGCTTCCAGCGCTCGGCATCCTCGTTGTCCGCGCGCCAGGGGAACTCGTCCCACTCCTCCCGCCAGTTGCCGCTCACGAGGCGCGGTGTGTGATAGAGGAGATGGTACGAGAACTCGCGCCAGACGAGTTCCTGCAGGAAGACCTCGGCGCTCTCCGCTTGCCGACCGCTCAGCCGCTCCCGCGCGGCCATGCCGGCGGCCCAGGCGCGGCGGGGCGAAAGCTCGCCATAGGTGAAGTTCTCGGAGAGGTTCGAGGTGCCGTCGAGATCGGGCCGGTCACGGTCGACCCCGTAGGTGACGATCGGGCCTGCGCAGAAGGCGCCCAGCCGCGCCTGCGCCGCGGCCTCACCAACGTGCACGAAGCGCCCGACCACCTCTGCGCCGCGCCGCATGCCCGCGCCCAGCGCCCAGCCCGACAGATCATCCGAAGCGGGCCAGCTGCTCGGCGCCCGCAAGTCGCCACGCGTGGCGAGCGGTTCACCAGGGTCGACGTTGCGAACGCCTTTCCAGAAGGGCGTGTAGACCTTGTAGAAGCCGCCCGTTTTGGTCTCGACCGTCCAGGGTTCGAACAGGAGCGAGGCGTTGACCGACCTCGCCTCCACACCGTCTTCCTTCAGCGCGGCCTTCACGGCGGTGTCTCGCGCGATACCGTCCGGATCGTAGACGCGGGACCAGACGACGCGCCTTGCCCCGGTCTCCTCGACAAGCGCCCGCAATGCGGCAAGCGCGTCGCCACGGCGCAGGATCAGGCGCGATCCCTTCTCCGCCAGCGCGGTCGCGAATTTCTGGAGCCCCAGCCCCAGCCGCCATTTCGGCGCGGTGCCGTAGCTCCGCTCCGTCAGCGGATCGAGAACGAAGACCGGGATCACGGGCCCACCGGCCTCCAGGGCAGCCTCCCACCCGGGATGGTCGGACAGCCTTAGATCGCGGCGGAACCACAGTATTGTCGGTGCATTATCGCTGGCCATTCGTTGCGCAGCCCTACCTTCTACGGAGCAAAGCGGGTCGTGGGCGCCTAAATGGCTTCAACGACAACGTCATCAACGCCGATTTAAAGGTTGCTACGGTTTAATTGTCGCACCCGGGAATTGCGGGCAGAGGGGGACAGGCAGGTGAAGGTCATTCCGTTCGATCCGAAGCGGCGGTCGCAGGGGCGGCGCGAAGCTGCCGATGCGTTGACCCGCGCTGAAGAGCGTATCGCGATGCTGGAGCGAACCCTCATGAACACCCTGCGCGAGAATGCGCGGAACTGGGCCCGCGCGGAACGCGCCGAAGCTTTGTTGGCCGAGGCTGAGCGGCAGGGAACCCTGCCACCCCTCCCTCTCCCGTTGGGTGACGACGATCCCCGCCCAAGCGCCTGACACCATCTGACGCCCCTTCTCGATGCCAGGCTGGCCATCTCGGCCCGCCCGTGGAAGGCTGACCCTCAAGCCCCGAACATGGGGCCCAGCGAGGGGGTCGGAACATGGCGGAAGAGCGCATTGCCGGCATCGGCCTCGCGGATGACAGCCTCGCAGAGGCGACATCCTTCGGCTCAAAGCCGCTGCCCAAGAGCCTGTCGGACAGTCTGAACACGGCGGCCATCGCCGCTGCAGGCCTCTCGGATGTGGAGAGCGCCGGCTCCGAGCGCGAGAAAGCCCACGCGCTGGCGCGCCTGGCACTCGACATGTTCGAAGACTATTTCGGGCTTTCCCGCCGCATCCCCTGGCTCGCCAAGCAAGCCTTCGAGCGGCGGGACTGGCCGCGCGCGCTCGGCCTCAGCCACGACCGTATCAAGATATTTTCAGACTCGATCGAACGCGGCGCCCCCGTCCTGGAGCTGGCCCTACGCGCGCATGATCGGATCGGCGGCTTCTGGAACACGGTCGAGGAGCGCTTTCGGCGTCTCCTCGGCAACCGCTACGAGGCCGAACTCGCCCTCGCCTACCTCGCCACCATCCGCCGCCGGGTCTACGAGGACAGCTGGACCCCGGTCGACTACCACCGCATCCGCCAGCCACGCCCTGGCCGCCCCGAGTTCCTCCAACGCATCGCCGTGAACGGCCGCGTCACGGCAGCGGATGTGAACCGGATCCTGGACCTTCCGAAGCTCGACATCGCCTGGCGCGACCGGCAGGCCGACACGGCGCGCACCGCGGACCGGATCAACGAGGTGCTCGGTGCCGCCAAGGCACCGATCGTCTGGATCGACATGGTCGATCAGGGTTTCTACCGGAACCGGGGCGCCTACCTCGTGGGCCAGATCGGTCAAGCAGGGCGGGAAGATACCGTCACCCACCCCTTCGCCCTCGCCCTGCTCCATGGCGAGGAAGGGGTGTATGTGGACGCGGTGCTCACGCGGGAGACCACGCTCCGTCACGTCTTCTCCTCCACACTCGCCAACTTCCACGTGCCCGTCACCGCCTATCACGAGCTTGTCGACTTCCTGCACGGTCTGATGCCGGAGCGGCCGCACGGCCTCCACTACTCGACCATCGGCTACAACCACGTCGGCAAGCTCGCCGTAATGGAGCAGATCGGCGACAGTCTCGACGAGGGCGGACGCCCCCTCGACTTCGCCCCCGGCCCGCGCGGCTCCGTGGCGATCGGCTTCACGGCGGCGGGGCTCGACTATGTGCTGAAGGTGATCCGGGACACGCCGACCGCCAGCTACAAATGGGAGAGCTACGATGGCGTGGCCTCCGTCCTCGCCAAATACCGCGCGGTCCACGAGATCAACCGATCGGGCAGTATGCTCGACAACATCATCTACTCGAACCTCTCGCTGCCGCGCGACCTCTTTGACGACAGCCTTCTGGAAGAGCTTCTGAGCGCGGCCGAAAGCACGGTTACGCTACACCGCGGCGATGTCTTCTTCCGGCACCTGATCACCCAGCGAAAGCTGACGCCGGTGCCGCTCTATCTGGATGCCTGTGCAGAGGAGGATGCCGAGGCCGTGGTCATCCGGCTCGGCCAGTGCATTCGAAACAACGCGGCTTCGAACGTGTTCAACCGAGACCTCGACGGGCGGAACTACGGCGTGAACTCCCTCCGCTTCGTCCACCTCTTCGACTACGACGCGGTCGAGCGCCTGACGGAGGTGAAGGTCCGCACCAACGCCGACCGGGAAGCGGGGGAGGAAGACATTCCGGACTGGTTCTTCGAGGAGGGTCCCATCTTCCTGCCCGAAGAGCTCGAGGCCCATCTCCGCCTGCCCACGCGCGACCTTCGGCGTCTCTTCCGCGAGGCCCATGGAGAGCTGCTGACAGCGGAGTACTGGACGCGCATGCAGCGCCTGCTGCGCGAGGGCGGCGTGCCCCGGGTCCGCACCTATCCGCGCTCCACCCAGCTCGATCCGCCCCTGCCGCCCCGCCGCCTCGTCGCCGGCTGACGGAAAACTGCCACGCCAACGTCGCGGTTCGCGGACGTGACGGTGCCGCCGCACCGCCCTACTCTATGCTGCGTGATGACCGAACGGCTCGATGAGAAAACCAACGCCCCGACGCCGGAAGCCGATGAACCGTCATCGGCGCCCGACGGGGATGCGCTCTCGGCCCGCCCAGCGGCCGACAACAAGCCCGGCACCATGACGCCGGAGGCTGCCGTCTCGCCGATCCCCTCGCTCCCGGAGAACGAATTCCCGGCCCGACGCAACCGCCGCGCCCTGCCGCTCAAGCCCGCGGGCCCGGGTTCTTTCGGGTGGCGGGACTGGTGGGCGGTCATCAAGGGCACCGGCACGGAGCTCGGTGAGAACGAGGTCTCCCTCATCGCGGCGGGGGTCGCCTTCTACGCCTTCCTCGCGCTCTTCCCGCTCCTCGCGGCGCTGGTCGCCCTCTACGGCTTCGTCTCCGACCCGGCCACGATCGAGGGGCATCTCGACGCAGCGGCCTCCTGGGCGCCGCCTGGCGCCGTCGGCATTCTCGAGGGGCAGATCGACAGCATCATGGCCGCGGGCCGGAAGACACTGGGCTATGCCTCGCTGCTGAGCGTCCTCATCATGCTCTGGACCGCGAAGGCCGGGGTGAGCGCGCTCGCCCGCGGGCTCAACATCGTCTTCAAGGTGCCGGAGAAGCGCGGCTTCCTCTCGGGCCTTGCGATGTCCTACCTGCTCACCATCGCCCTGGTGCTCGTCGCCGTCATCGCCCTCACGGCGGTCGTCGTGCTGCCCGGGCTGCTGGCGGCCTTCCCGGTGCCGGAGCTGACGGAGCTTGCCGTACGCTTCGGGCGCTGGCCGATCGTGTTCGCAGCCGTGATCATCGGCGTCGGGCTGCTCTACCGCTTCGGCCCGGCCGAACCATCGCCTCGGTTCGCCTACTTCTCCATCGGCGCGCTCATCGCCATCGCGCTCTGGGTCGCGGCCTCGGCGGGCTTCAGCTACTACGTGCGGAACTTCGCGAACTACAACAGCACCTACGGCTCGCTCGGCGCGATGGTGGGGCTGTTGATGTGGTTCTACCTCTCGGCCTTCATCATTCTGCTCGGGGGCGAGATCAACGCCCAGATCGAGTTCCGCTGCCTCGGCGAGCCCGGCAGTCGCGAGCGGGAGAAACGCAGCCCTTCCGGCTTGGCCAAACTCGCCGACCGTGCCCGCACGCGGGCCGCTGCCACCGCCGGCGCCGCCATCGCCGCGGCCCAGGAACGGCTGCACTAGCGCCCTTTACCGCCGCCCACGCACGGTTCTGTGATCGAACTGGGGCATTGCCCCAGCCGCTGGCTGCTGCAAGTGTCGCCGCTCAGGGCAGATGGGCCAAACAAGGAACGAGCGGCGCGATGGAAAGCCTCTACTACGTCATGTGCTGGGCCTGTCACCGCAAGTGCAAGCACTGCTACGAGACGCGCTTCCGCCCCTATGTGCGCGACGCGCTGCGGGGCGTGGTCGATGAAGCGAAGGCCGCCTTCCCGCGCATCGTCGCCAACCTGCCCGGGCGCCACACCTATCTCGATCTCTCGAGCGCCTCCGAAACCCTGCCTGCGGGCTACGAGGAGAAGGCGGGCCGCATCATCCTCGCCGGCGGTGAGGTGCTGGTAGACCCCGTTCGCGAGGAGGTGCTCTACCCGGTCCTCGAAGCCATCCAGGCAAAATACGCGGCCCAGGCGGCGGAGGGTCTGCCCGTTCGCGTGATCGTTCAGACCACGGGCGACCTCGTCACTCCCGAGATCGTCGACGATCTCCTCTCCCGCGGCGCCTGGATGATCAGCTGCGCCGGTATGGACGATTTTCATGTTGGCATGGAGGGCGACAAGCGCGTTCCCCTGGTGGGGGTGTCGCTTTGGTCCGTGCGATCAGCTCTATTGAGCCTGGACG
>JBCBHB010000093.1:0-8007 GCA_038526025.1 Pseudomonadota bacterium | reverse complement strand
TGTAAAGCGTGTTCTCCCAATCGCGGGAGGTGCGCAGCGTCTCCACGAGCACGAGACCGATACCACCCGCGCCCAGCGCCCCGATGACGGTGGCGGAGCGGGTGTTCGACTCGAGGTAATAGAGCCCCTGGCTGATGAAGACCGGCATGATCTGCGGGATCACCCCGAAGCGGTAGCGCTGCAGCTGCCCTGCGCCGGTCGCCCGCACGCCCTCGATCTGGCGGTTATCGACGTTCTCGAGCGCTTCTGAGAAGAGCTTGCCGAGCGTCCCGGTATCCGTCAGCGCGATCGCCAGCGCACCGGTGAGCGGCCCGAGCCCGAAGGCGCGGATCAGGATCAGGGACCAGATGAGCGCATCCACCCCGCGCAGAAAGTCGAAGATCCGCCTCAGCGCAAAGCGCACGGCCATCGAGGGCGTGAAGTTGCGTGCCGCCAGGAACGCCAGCGGCAGGCCCACCAGCACGGCCGTCATCGTGCCCAGCACCGCCATCAGGATGGTCTCGCCAAGCGCCTTGAACACATGTCCGTGCTGCCATTCCGGGTTGCTCAGGAACGCCCCGGTGATGAGCGAGAAGTTCGATTGCTCGGGGTCCAGCCGCTCGCCCGAAACCATGAGCCCCATGATCTCGGAGAAGGAGTAGGCGCGGAGCGGGCTGTCGAACGGGAACCAGAAGTTCTCCCAGCCGAAGAAGTACCGGTGCACCTCGATCCGCGTCTTCGTGATCTGCACGCGGCGGAAGACGGTGGGACGGAGATCGACCTTTCGCTCGTTGAGGCTTGCCCAGTCCGGCGCCTCTGCGCCATCGGGCAGGGTCCAGCTGATGCCGTCCTCGCCCGACTCGGCGCTGATCGTGCCGTAGTCCGGCACCTCGAAATCGAAGCCCGGCCCGGCGATGACGACCCGGTACCCGCCCCCGAGGTCGATCTCGGCGTCGGTCTCGTCGATTGGCGTCACCCAGTCGGGCCAGTCCTCGCGGTCGTAGGTCGCCCGTCGCTCGCCCTCGATCGACACATCGAGCCCGTCGCGCCGCAGGTTCTTGAAGACATGCACCTTGTAGGCGACCGAGTCCGTGCCCAGCAGCACCGCGCGGTCCGGCTCCGAGCGCAGGATGAGGTCGGTGACCCCGAAGCTTATCCAGGCATAGGCGAGGTAGAGGAACACCGCCCCCAGTACGCCGAAGAGCGCGAAGCGCCGGCGCTTGATCGTGCCATAGGCCTCGTCGACCGTGATGGCGGCCGGGGCGGTTGCAGTATCGCTCATCCCGCCCTCCTCAAACCCGCTGGGTCCCGGCTGTCCCGCCCGTCAGCCGCGCACGGCCCCAGGACGAGAGCTGGTCGATGACCACGATGGAGAGGAAGAGCAGGACGAAGAGCGCCATGGTCTCGTCCCCGGCCCCCTGCCCCCAGCCGATAGTCCGCCGCAGCTCCGCACCGATGCCCCCGGCGCCGACGAAGCCGAGGATGGCCGAGGCGCGCACATTGATCTCGAGGCGCAGCAGGAAGTAGCTGAGAAAGTTGGGCGCCACCGCCGGCAGCACGCCGAAGCGGATGCGCTGAACCCAGGATGCGCCGGTGGCTTTCAGCCCCTCCACCGGCTTCAGGTCCACGTTCTCGACGACCTCGGAGAACAGCTTGCCGAGCGCGCCCACGGTATGGAACGCCACCGCAATCATCGCCGGCACCGGCGAGGTGCCCAGCACGAAGATCAGGAAGAGTGCAACGATCAGCTCCGGAAAGGCGCGCATGATGTCCATCACGCGTCGCACGATCGGGATCAGCCAGGTCGGCACATCCAGGTTGTTGGTGGAGATGAAGGCGAGGCAGGTGGCGAAGAACCCGCCGATGATCGTGGCCGCCAGGGCGATGTTCAGCGTCTCGATGAGCGCGGGGATGAAGCCCCACATCAGCCCGAAAAAGCCGAAGCCGGACTCCCAGGCCTCCTCAACGATGCCCGCGGGGTAGTCGAAGAACTGGCCAAGCCCGCTCAGAAACGAACCCGAGTTCATGTCGGAGGCCTGGAAGTAGCCCGAGACCAGCACCGCAAGCGCGATCAGCACCAGCGCGAAGGAATAGATCCTGCGCCGCCGCTCCTGCTCCTGAATGTCGTGCGAAAGGTCCGCGAGGCTCATGCCATCATCCCGACAAGGAACGGCGCCGCCGGAAGGCCCGGCGGCGCCGCGATCAGATCAGCAGATCAGTTCGACTTCGCCTGGCGAGCGGCGATGATCGAGAGGTAGGCCTCGTGCTGGATCGGGGCGAGGCCCTTCACTTCGCCAGCCATCACGCCGTAGGCGCATTCCGGGTCCATCGATTCGAGCGACGCCATCAGACCCACAACGTCGAGCTTCACGCGCTCCGGCAGGCTCTTGCGCACCACGATCGGGCCTTCCGGGATCACCGGGCTCTGCCAGATCTGCACGAGCTCGGTCATGTCGACGAGGCCGGCATCGGCGGCCTTGCGAAGAGCGCCCGAGTTGTAGCCGTCCTCCCAGGCGCCAAGACCGTCGGCCCAGGTCACGCCGGCATCGATGTCGCCGTTCGACACGGCAACGATGGTCTGCTCATGGCCGCCGGTGAACACCACGTCGCCGAAGTACTCGCCCGGCGCCATCGAGTAGCCTTCCTGCGGGATGTTGATCGACGGGATCAGGTAGCCCGAGGTCGAGTTGGGGTCGCCGAAGCCGAACTTCTTGTCCTTCATGTCGTCGAGCGAGGTAATGCCGCTGTCGACGCGGGCGAAGCCCACCGAGTAGTAGCCGAAGGAGCCGTCGGTGTTGATCTTCACGAGCACCGGCTCAACCGCGTCCGGATCCTCGAGATAGGTCTTGGCGTAGGACGAGGCGCCGAGCCAGGCCATGTCGAGCGAGCCGCCGAGGAGGCCCTGGATCACGCCGTCATAGTCTGCCGGGGCGAAGAGCTTCGTCTCGACGCCGAGCAGGTCCTCGACATACTGGCGAAGGCACTCGTTCGAGCGCATGCGGTCGGTGGCGTTCTCACCGCCCAGAAGGCCGATGCGGAACTCGGTGATGCCGAGATCGCGCTTGTAGTCTTTCTTGTAGACGTCGGACGAACCGGCGTCTTGGGCCATGGCGGCGGACGCGATGAAGCTGGCGGCGGCGGCCGCGATCAGGCTCTTGATGGTCATTCTCATCTCCTCTGGCCGTTCCTCAGGCCGTCAGTGGGGGTGAAACCGTGCCGTCTCTTGGCTGGACGGCCGCGGGGGCATGGGGCCGGTCAGGCCCGCATTCGGTCGGCAGGCGGCGCACCGCTCTCGGGCGGCAGCACCTTCGCAATGCTGGTCGAGGTCGCGGCCTCGTTGAACTCGTCGCCGGCGCCGTAGATCTCGCGCGCCGCATCCGTCGTCAGGTCGGCCGGCCCGCCGTCGAACACGATATGGCCGAGCCGCATCCCGATGATCCGGTCGCAATAGGCGCGCGCGGTATCGAGCGTGTGGAGGTTGCAGACGACGGTCATCCGCTCCTCCTCATGGATCTGGCGGAGCGCGCGCATCACGATCTCGGCGTTCATCGGGTCGAGCGAGGCGATGGGCTCGTCCGCCAGGATCATCCGCGGGCCCTGCATCAGCGCGCGCGCGATGGCGACACGCTGCTGCTGGCCGCCCGAAAGCGCCTCGGCCCGCTTCATCGCCTGCTCGGCGATGCCCAGCCGGTCGAGCGCCGCGAGCGCCCGCTCGATATCCTGCTTGCCGAAGAGCGAGAACAGGGACGGCAACGTCGCCATGCCCTCGAGCCGCCCAAGCATCACGTTGGTCACCACGTCGAGCCGCGGCACGAGATTGAACTGCTGGAAGATCATCGCGCAGTCACGCTGCCAGCGGCGCATGGCCCGGCCCTTCAGCGCCAGCACGTCGGTGCCGTCCACGATCACCTGCCCGCCGGTCGCCGGTGTCAGCCGGTTGATCATCCGAAGCAGCGTCGATTTGCCGGCACCCGAAGGCCCGATCACACCCAGCATCATGGGCCGGTCGATGGAGGCGGAAAAATCATGCACGGCCCGGGCCGTGCCAAAGGTCTTCTGCAGGTTCCGGATCTCGATCTGCACGCAGGACTCCGCATCAGGCCACGGCCGCAGGCACACCCCGCGGGCGGCTGCCTTTGACCACGCGAGAGCAACACTTGGATGAACGAATTGTGACGAGGCCATGACGCAGCCTCCACCCTTCGGAAACGCCCCAAAGGCGGCCACGCCCAGCGCTGCGGGGGCAGGCTGGCGGGTGGGCGGCGCCAGGCGCGGAGGCGAAGCCCCGCGACGCGCGAACGGGCCCACCCGGCAGCCTGCCCGCCCATCGTCTACTGTCAGCTCTCGGGCGTTGTCACCGCCTTGGCGAAGCGTGGCACACCGGCCCGTTTCAAGGCGCCGCGCAGGCCCGCCCCCGGCGCAAGCAGCGCCGCCGCCTCCACCACGATTCGCGAAACGGCCTCAGGCGCCGAGCCATGCAGGCGCCAAAGCGCGCTGTCCGCATGCTCCGCCTCGAGGCCATGGGACGCCAGCCGACGTGCCGGAAAGTCACGGATATTCAGCGTTATCACCCGCGCCCCGGCCGATGCCGCACCAGCCGCCACATGCGCATCGGCCGGGTCGGGCAGGCTCAAGACCGCCTCGAGCCCCGGATCGGGCACCACGGCGGCCCCGGGAAAGGCCGCCTCCATGGCAGCAACCTCCCCGCGCACGGTCGCCTCCGCGGCCATCCCCCCCGCTCTCGCCGCGGCGATGCGCCACTCTTCGAGAACCCGTTCCGACCAGAAGGGCTGCACGAGACCGGCGCGGCCGAGGCCCAGCAGCACTCCGCGCAACAGCTGCGGGTAGAGCACGCAGGCATCGAGAAACCAGCGCTCCGCCCCCGCGCCGTCTGGCCGAAGGGCCGCCTCAACCATCGAGGCGGAAGAACAGCGCCTTTAGATACCCGGTCTCGGGCAGCGCCATGTGCTGAGGGTGATCCGGCCCGGCCCGGCCGACATGCACGAGCGCCCCGCCCCGCCCCGCCGCACGGATCCCCTTCGCCGACGCATCGCGGAGCGCCTCGGCCGAAACCGCGCCGGAGCAGGAACAAAGCACGAGCCACCCCCCCGGCGCCACCAGCCTCGCGGCAAGGCGCGCCGTCTTCTCATAGGCCCTGAGCCCCGCCTCCAGCGCCGCCTTGTGGGGCGCGAAGGCCGGTGGATCGCAGATCACCATGCCGTGGCGCTCCCCGGCATCGGCGGCCGCAACCATGGCATCGAAGGCATCGGCCCGTCGTGTCTCGTACTGCGCTGCCACACCCATCCGTGCCGCCCCCGCCGCCGCAAGGTCCAGGGCAGGCTGGGAGCTATCCACCGCGATGACGTTGAGCGTGGGCGAGGCCGCAAGCAGCGCAAGGCCGAAACCGCCAACATGGGAGAACACGTCCAACGCACTTGCCGAGAGACCCGACGTAGCCAATGCCGCGCCAAGCCTAGCGGCAACGCGATGATTGGGCCGCTGGTCGTAGAACAGCCCCGTCTTCTGGCCGCCTGTCAGGTCCGCGAGGTAGATGGCGCCGTTCATCGGAACCGCCAAGGGGCCGTCGAGCGCGCCCCGCACCACATCGAGCCGCTGCTCGAGCCCTTCCAGCCGACGCACGCGGGACTGCGCGTTGATCACGATGGTCTCCGCCGGATCAGCCCCCATCTCGGCGAAGGCGTCGTCCAGCCCGTCGAGCAGCGCCGCGATCCGCGCGTCGATCCAGGCTGCATTGGGCTGGATCACCACGGCCGTTCCGAACCGGTCGACCACCAGTCCCGGCAGTCCGTCCCCCTCCGCATGGACAAGGCGGCAGAACGCCGCCGGATCTGCCCCGTCATCCGTCCCGCCCAGCGCCATGCGCCGAAGATGCATTGCGCAGGCGATCCTCCGGCAGAACCAATCACGGTCCACGGCCGCATCGGCATCCGCATCCAGAAGCCGCCCGGCGATCTGGCTTTCCGTGTTGATGGCCGCGAGCCCGAGCACCCGCTCGCCTTCCTGCAGGCGCGCGAGCGTTCCGGGCGACAGCGCCTTGGTACGCCGGTCCATGGCAATCTCGTCGGCATAGATCCACGGCGCGCCCGCGGCCAGCCGGCGCCCCTTGCCCGGTCTCAGCTTCACCACCGGGCGGGTCGCTCCCGCCGTGTCGTCCAACTCACTATCCACGCGCATCCTCAGCTTGGCTTCATCCCCGTCGGGCGTCCGTGCCATCGCATGCCGGCCGCCAACGAAAAAGGGCCCGCGCCGGGCGCGGACCCTTCGATTTCAGCGTGAGCTGGGGCGGCAGCGGCCCGGACGGGCCGCGCCCCCGATGCTCAGGCCGCGAAAAGAGGCTGCTCCCTCCGCAGGCCCGGCACCGCATCCAAACCGCACCGCCCCATGATCTCACTCGACATAGGACCACCTCCTTTCGCTTGCTTCATGACTGCGTCGAGCATGACGCCCGACAGCGGCCGACGCAAGCGGGAGATGGCCCCTGCCACCGATCAGGTCATTCAGCCGCGGGCCGGGCCGCGCGGGGAGAGGAGATCCACCATCAGGGTCACGGGCCCACGGGTCTCTCCGATGGCCCGCAGCATGGCGCCGGTGCCCTCGCGCAGCCGCCGGAAAGCCTCGCCATAGGCGCGGCTCCGCAGCATGCGGGCCTCCTCGATGATGGCGTTCACCTCGGCGGGTGTCGGGCGGGGGCTCTCAGGACGGCTATCAAGTCCGTCGATAAAGCGTGTCATGTCTCTGCTTCCTTGGGTTACCGGGTCGCGTGGCGGCCGTCGTCGGCTCACGTCGGCAGGCGTCCTCCGCGCGGCCCCTTGGATGCAGCGAAAATAGGCAATTGCGCACCGAGACAGCACCGGCAATTCCGCAAAGCGGCTTTTCGCAGATGCGAAGGAACCCGATGGGGCGCGGCTGGCGGGCGGGCCGCTGAGGACCGTCAGGTCCGAAGCCGGGGCGTCCTCCAGCCAGCCCCCATCACCCAAGCCCGTCAGCAACCCCCGGCCCGCACCCTCAGAAGTGACGGACCGCGCTGCCCTCGGCCACTGCCGCCGCGAGCCAGTCCGCGGTGTAGGGCGCGTAGGAGCGGAAGCACACCAGCGCCCAGGCCTCGGCGCTCTCCCGCCAAATGCCCACAGCCACAGGGCCAAGATGCGTGCGCCGTGCCGTGCCCACCGCAAAGGCCGCATCCCGGAAGTCGAGCGGCGCGCCCTTGGCCAGCACCTCGCCCGCCAAGGGGCCCTCCAGCCTGAAGAGCGTGCGTGCCGATGACATGTCGGCCAGCAGCGCATGGGCATCCGCCAGCGCCGCGTCCAACTGCCCGGCCACCGCCGAAGCGTCCCCGGCCGGCACCAGCACCAAGAGTTCGTCCGGTGCCATCCACACCACGGCGCGATCGCCATTGGCCCAGACAGTCAGCGGCATCGGCACGCCAACGCCGCAGGCATCGCGGAGCGCCGCATCGAGCGCCGGCAGCGAGAGATCCGCCTTCACCGAGACCATGCCCTGCAGCCCGGCCTCGGCAACGCGCACATCGCCCTCGATCACCCGTCCCGCCGTGCCCACCGGTGCGCTCAGAACCTCAGGCATGGAGCTTCTCCCCCTCCGGATCGTAGAAAACAGGGTCGACGACGCGTGCCTTCATCACCTTCCCGTCGCCTACCGGGAAGGTCAGCACCTCACCCATCCGCTCGGCCCCGCCATCGATCAGCGCCATGGCGATCGAGCGGCCAAGCGTCGGGGACATGTAGGTGGAGGTCACATGGCCGAGCGTCGGGTTCGGCGTCGGCGCATCCGGCCGCGCCACGGCGTGCGCTCCATCCGGCAGCCGCTCCTTCGGGTTCTCGGTCAGGAGGCCCACCAGCTGCTTGCGCCCCTGCCGCGTAAGGTCCACGCGCCCCTGCGCCCGCTTGCCCAGGAAATCGTCCTTCTTCTTCGAGACCGCCCAGTGCAGGCCGAGATCCTGGGGCGTCACCGTCCCGTCGGTCTCGTCCCCGATCATGATGAAGCCCTTCT
>JBCBHB010000092.1:0-8009 GCA_038526025.1 Pseudomonadota bacterium | reverse complement strand
TCCTGCCGCTGCTTGGCCCGGCGATGGCGGCGACAGGGCTGCTGGCCTTCATCGTCGCCTGGAACGAGTTTCTCTTCGCACTGACCTTCACGCTGTCGAACGAGATGCGGACGGTGCCGGTTGCCATCGCGCTGATCACCGGCGCGTCGACCTATGAACTGCCATGGGGGAACATCATGGCCGCCTCGGTCATCGTGACGGTCCCGCTCATCGCGCTGGTTCTGGTGTTTCAGCGGCGCATCGTGGCGGGGCTGACCGCGGGCGCGGTGAAGGGATAAGGCGATGAGCGGCATCAGGCTCCAGGGCATCAGGAAGCGGTTCGGCCGGGTCGAGACGATCCACGGGATCGATCTCGAGATCGGGGACGGGGAGTTCGTGGTCTTCGTTGGTCCCTCGGGGTGCGGGAAGTCGACGCTTCTGCGCCTGATCGCGGGGCTCGATGCGGTGAGCGAGGGGGTGCTGGAGATCGGCGGGCGCGTGGTCAACGACATGCCGCCCGCGGCGCGCGGCGTCGCCATGGTCTTTCAGTCCTATGCCCTCTACCCGCACATGAGCGTGTTCGAGAACATGGCCTTCGGGCTGAAGCTGGCGCGGGCGGAGAAGGGAGCGGTCGAGGCGAAGGTGCGCGAGGCCGCGCGCGTGCTCGAGCTGGAGCCGCTGCTCGACCGCAAGCCGGCGCAGCTTTCCGGCGGGCAGCGCCAGCGCGTTGCCATCGGCCGGGCCATCACGCGTGACCCTGGCGTGTTCCTCTTCGACGAGCCGCTCTCGAACCTCGATGCGGGCCTGCGCGGGCAGATGCGCACCGAGATCGCGCGGCTGCACGACCGGCTGGGGGCCACGATGATCTATGTGACCCACGACCAGACCGAGGCAATGACGCTGGCGGACCGGATCGTGGTGCTGCGTGAGGGGCGTGTGGAGCAGGTCGGCGCTCCGCTCGATCTCTACCACCGCCCGGCCAACCGCTTCGTTGCCGGCTTCATCGGCTCTCCGCCCATGAACTTTCTTTCCGCCGAGGCGCTGGGCGCGCAGACGGGCGGTGTCTTCGAGCTCGGCGTTCGGCCGGAAGATCTGATGCTGGCGGAGGACGGGCGCTTTGAGGGCGAGGTGGTTCTGGTGGAAGAGCTGGGGGAGGCGCATCTGCTGCATGTGACGACCCCAGCCGGGCCGATGATCGCCAAGCTGCAGGGTGCCGCGATGCATAAGCGCGGCGCACGGGTGGCTTTGGACGCGCGGGCGGGACGGCTTCACCATTTCGACGCGACCGGGAGCGCTGTGAGCCCCCTCGCAATGCCATAACGCCCTCGGCTTCCTCACTGCGCCCGCGCCTACCCACGTCAGCTTGCGTCGCGGTGCTTGAACAAAGAGCAAACATTTGCGCGATGATCCGGTCTCGACGTCATCCGGCCGGAAGGCGTGCGCGAGACGGTCAGAAAACGGCGCCCCGTGCGTCGACGGGCCAGACATGTTCCACCGACGGACCGTCAGGGCCATCGCGGAAGGCGACGATCCAGTCGTGGAGGTTCACGGTGGGGTCGCAATGGGAGGGGATGAGGCGGACCGTCTCGCCGAGCGCAGGGTCCGCCGCAGGGTCCGCCGCTGGGAGCGCGAGGGTGGCGTGTTCGTCCGAAAGGCCCGTGAGACGGCCGCCTTCCACCCCCCAGAGGAGCGGCAGGCCGCTCTCGCCGGAGAGCGCTTTGAGGCCAGCATCGACGACGCCATGACCCTCGCGTCGGCTCATCACCCCGGCGAGAACGAAGAGGGCATGCTCGTAGGGTGCCTCGGTCTCGTTGGCCGCGTAGTCGGCGTCCATGAAGACGTAGGAGCCCGGCTGGATCTCGGTCCAGAGACGGGTGGTGGCTTCGATGGGATAGGTGCCAGTGCCCGCACCGCCGATCACGGGGCAGGGCAGGCCGGCGGCGGCGAGTGCATCCGCGGTCTCGCGCGTCAGCTCGGCGGCGCGGGCGATAGCGTCGTTGCGTTCGCGCGCGGTGCGGAAGTGCTGGGCAGCGCCGTGATAGGCCTGAAGACCGTCGAACCGGAGGCCGGGTTGGGCGCTGACCTGGGCGGCGAGGGCAACGGCTTCGGAACCGGGTGCCGCGCCGCAGCGGCCCTGGCCCACATCGATCTCGACAAGCACGCCGAGCGTTGTGCCGGCGGCCTGGGCGGCGTCCGACGCGGCTGTGGCGGCTTCGACGGCGTCGACGCAGAGGCCGATGCGGGCGTGCTTCGCGAGGGTGGCCAGGCGCGTGAGTTTCGAGGGGCGGACGATCTCGTTGGTCACGAGCACGTCCTCGATGCCGCCGGCCACGAGCACCTCCGCCTCGCCCACCTTCTGGCAGCAGAGGCCGACCGCGCCGGCCGCCACCTGAAGCCGCGCGATCGCGCTGCACTTGTGGGTCTTGGCGTGGGGGCGAAGGCGCACGCCGGCGGCCGCTGCTTCCCGCGCCATGCGAGCCACGTTGCGCTCCAATGCGCCGAGTTCGACGGCGAGCGCCGGTGTGTCGACGGCGTCGAGCGGATCGCCAGGCCGCGCTGGGGGTGGGACGCGGCTAGGGCCGACGAGGGCGCTCATGCCTCATCTGCGAGCGCGAGGCGGACGGCGGCGAGCTTGTTCTCGAGATGCTCGCGGAGGAGGCGGGCGAGGAGCGGCGCATCTCGCTTCTTCAGTGCTTCCGTGAAGGCCTCGTGCTCTGCCATGGCAGCGGCCCAGCGGGTCTCGGTCAGGTTGGCCTGGTAGCGTGCGCGGCGGAGGCGGAAGCCGAGCGACAGTGCCGTGCGGCTGAGTGTCGGGTTGCCGGCAGCCTTGTAGAGCGCGCCGTGGATGGCCTCGTTGAGCTGGAAATAGGCCGCGCGGTCCCGGGCCTCGTAGCAGCTCATCATCTCCCGGTGGAGCGCTTCGATCTCGGCGATCTGCGCGTCGGTGGCCATGCGGGCGGCGAGCTCGCCCGTTAGGGCTTCGAGCGCTCCGAGGACCGGGAAGACCTCCTCAAGCTCCGCCAGCGTGATCGGGGTCACGGCGGCGCCGCGATGGGGCGTGACGTTCACAAGCCCTTCCGCCGCCAGCAGGTTCACCGCCTCGCGGAAGGGCGTGCGGCTGACGCCAAAGACCTCGCAGAGCGCGCGTTCGTTGATCTTCTCGCCGGCCGGCAGGCTGCCCTCGACGATCATCTGGCGGAGCGCGTCCACGAGACTTGCGCGGAGCGGGACCCGTTCGATGGGGCGGAGAGGCGGTGCCTCGGGCATGTTCATGGCGCGTCCTGCCGGGTTGGTTCTGGTGGGCATACTAGCGCGTTGGCGAGCACCTGCGCCACATGCACCGCTTCACGCACTGTGCCGTCGGCGATTTGGTGGCGGCAGGAGGTCCCGTCGGCCACGATCAGCGTGTCGGCATCGGCGGCCCGGACGGCGGGCAGGAGGCTCGCTTCCGCCATGGCGCGGGAGATCTCGAGCGTCTCCGCCTGGTAACCGAAGCTGCCGGCCATGCCGCAGCAGGAGCTCTCGACCGTCTCGACCTCGAGCGCCGGTACGAGGCGGAGGATGCGCTCCACCGCCCCCATCTGCGCAAAGGCCTTCTGGTGGCAGTGGCCGTGGAGCAGGGCGCGCTTCTGGGGGAGGGGCTTGAGAGCAAGGTCGAGGCGACCTTCCTCGGCAAGGCTTGCCAGGAATTCCTCGAACAACATCAGGCGCTTGCCCCAGTCCTCGGACCAGTCCTCGCCGAGGAGGCGCGGGGCTTCGTCGCGGAAGGTGAGGAGGCAGGAGGGTTCGAGGCCGACGACGGGGATGCCTTTCTCGAGCGCGGGACGGAGGGCTTCGACCGTGCGGGCCATCTCTGCGCGCGCCTTCTCGGCGAGGCCGGTGGCGAGGTAGGTGCGGCCGCAGCAGAGGGGGCGGCCATGGTCCGGCGCCTGGGCGTGGGCGACACGAAGGCCGGCCGCGCGCAGGACCTTTTCGGCGGCGCGCAGGTGATCCGGCTCGAACCAGCGGTTGAAGCTGTCGGCAAAGAGGATCACGTCCGCCTCCGCCAGATCGTGCCAGCGCCCCTCTTCGCGGAAGAAGTCGCGCCGCCAGGCGGGCAGGGGTCGTTCGGCCGCGAGCCCCGTGGTGCGCTCCATGAGATTTGCGAGCCAAGGCAGGTGGTTACGGAGGTTCGAAAGAGGGGCAAGCCGGGCGGCGAAGGGCGCGTAGACGGGCATGTAGGCGACCAGCCGGTCCCGCAGGCTGAGCCCGCGCCTGGCCACGCGCGCCGCCTGCGTCTCGATCTTCATCTTCGCCATGTCGACCGACATGGGGCATTCGCGGCGGCAGGCCTTGCAGCTTACGCAAAGCTTCATGGTCTCGGCCATGGCGTCGCTGGCGAAGGCGTCTTCGCCAAGCTGGCCCGAGAGCGCGAGGCGGAGGGTGTTGGCGCGGCCGCGGACGCTGTGCACCTCCTCGCGCGTGACCCGGTAGGACGGGCACATGGCGCCGCCCTCGAGCTTCCGGCAGGCGCCGTTGTTGTTGCACATCTCGACCGCGCCCTGGAGGCCGCGGGCTGCCCCGGTATACCCCGGCCAGTCGAAGACCGTCTCGCGATCTTTCACTGTGTAATCAGCGGGATAGCGGAAGAGGCTGCGGTCGTCCATCCGCGGTGGGCGGGCGATCTTGCCGGGGTTGAGACGTCCCTCGGGGTCGAACCGGTCCTTCACCTCCTCGAAGGCGCGGGTGAGGCGGCTGCCGAACATGGGCTCGTGGAACTCGGAGCGGACGATACCGTCCCCATGCTCGCCGGAATGACTGCCCTCGTAGTCCCGCACCAGAGCGAACGCGTCCTCGGCGATCTCGCGCAACGCCCGTACGCCCGTGTCATTCTTCAGGTTCAGAACGGGGCGGACATGGAGGGTCCCCACACTCGCATGGGCGTACCAGGTGCCATCGGTCCCATGCTTATGGAAAATCGCCGTGAGCCGCTCGGTATAGTCGGCCAGGTGTTCGAGGCGGACGCAGCAGTCCTCCACAAAGCTCACCGGTTTGCCGTCGGACTTCATGGACATCATGATGTTGAGGCCCTGTTTGCGGACCTCGGCGATGCGGTTTTGCAGGCCCGGATCGGCTGCCTCGACCACGCCGCCCACCTTCCTCGCCCCGCTCCAACCGTAGCCGAGATCGGCCATGAGGCCGTGGAGCGCATCGAGGCGGCGGCGGTTCTCCGCCATGTCGTCCTCCGCGAACTCGACGAGGAGGAGTGCCGCGGGCTCGCCCTTCACGAACTCCTCCAGCACCGGTCGGAAGACCGCGTTCTCGCGTGCGAGGCCGATCATGTTTTGGTCGATGAGCTCGATGCCGACGGGGTCGAGCGCCACGATGTGCTGTGGCGCCTCCATCGCGTCCCGGAAGGTGGGGAAGTGGCAGATGCCGAGGAGCTTGCCGCCGAGGAGCGGGGAGAGCTTGAGCGTGATCCGCTCGGAGATGGCGAGCGTGCCTTCGGAGCCCACGAGCAGATGCGCGAGGTTCTGGGGGGCACCGGGCACGAGCGCATCGAGGTTGTAGCCGCCCACCCGGCGGTCGACCTTCGGGAAGCGGGCATCGATTTCCGGCGCCTCGCGCTTCGCGATCTTGAGGAGATCGGTGACGAGCGCCGCATCGGGGCCGCCGGGGGCGTTGGAGGCGGGGCCGAAATGGGCGCGGGTGCCGTCCGCCATCAGCGCGTCGATGGCTACCACGTTGTCCCGCGAGGTGCCGAAGCGGCGGGAGCGGGCGCCGCAGGAGTTGTTTGCGGTCATGCCGCCGATGGTGGCGCGGGAGGCGGTCGAGACGTCGACGGGATACCAGAGGCCGTGGGGCTTCAGGGCCTTGTTCAGCACGTCGAGCACGCAGCCGGGCTCGACCACCGCGCGGCGGTTCTCCACATCGATCTCGAGGATGCGGTTCATGTGGCGAGAGAAGTCGAGCACCACGGCCTCGTTCACCGTTTGCCCGCACTGCGAGGTGCCGCCGCCGCGGGGGAGGACGGGCAGGCCTTCCTCGGCCGCGAGCGCGAGGGTGGCGGAGAGATCGTCGCGGCCCTTCGGCACCACGACGCCGGCGGGGGTCATCTGGTAGATCGAGGCATCGGTGGCGTAGCGGCCGCGGCTGAAGGCGTCGAACATCACCTCGCCTTCAACCGCGTTGCGGAGGCGGCGGGCGAGGCGGCTCTCGCTGGCATCCGCGATGACACGCGCCATGGATGTTGACTCCTCACCCTAACTGTATTTTGTATTCAAATTGCGTCGCACGAACGGAATGCGAAGGCAAGCGGTGCGACGACGCAGGAAAATTTCGACCAGCGACCTAGGTCATTCGCGAAGCGTCGCAACATGACGACGCACGCCGGGGAGGAGAAAGCCGATGAGTAACGAGAGAGGCCGTGTGGCCGGGCGGCATTTCCTCCAGATCCCGGGGCCGACGAACGTGCCCGACCGTGTGCTCCGCGCGATGGACTACCCGACCATCGACCACCGGAGCGCCGATTTCGCGGAGATCGGGCGCAAGGCGATTGCCGGCATGAAGTCGGTCTTCAAGACCGAGGCGCATGTGATCATCTACCCCGCCTCCGGTACCGGCGCGTGGGAGGCGGCGCTGGTGAACACGCTGAGCGCCGGCGACCGGGTGCTGATGTGCGAGACGGGGCATTTCGCGACGCTCTGGAAGAAGATGGCCGACAAGCTCGGCCTCGTCACCGAGTTCATCTCGACCGACTGGCGCGTGGGCGCGGACGAGGCGGCGATCGAGGCGCGGCTGCGGGACGACAGCGCGGGGAAGATCAAGGCGGTCTGCGTGGTGCACAACGAGACCTCGACCGGCTGCACCTCGGACATCGCTGCGGTGCGCAAGGCCATCGACGCGGCGGGGCATGATGCGCTGCTGATGGTCGACACGATCTCCTCGCTGGCCTCGATCGACTATCGGCACGATGAGTGGGGCGTGGACGTTACCGTCTCGGGCTCCCAGAAGGGGCTGATGCTGCCGCCGGGGCTTTCGTTCAACGCGGTGAGCGAGAAGGCGATGGCCGCGACGGCCACGGCGGGCATGACGCGGAGCTATTGGGACTGGACCGAGATGACCGGGCCGAACCTGAAGGGCTTCTTCCCCTACACGCCCGCCACCAACCTGCTCTACGGGCTGGTGGAAGCCTGCGACATGCTGCACGAAGAAGGCCTTGACCGGGTGTTTGCGCGGCATGAGCGGCATGCGGCGGCGACCCGGGCGGCGGTGAATGCCTGGGGGCTCGAGATCCTCTGCCGGGAGCCGCGGTTCTACTCGGGCTCGCTCACGGCGGTGATGATGCCGGAGGGGCATTCGGCGGATGCGTTCCGGGCAGTGGTGCTCGAGCATTTCGACATGTCGCTCGGCCAGGGGCTTTCGAAGCTCTCGGACAAGATCTTCCGGATCGGCCATCTGGGCGATTTCAATGATCTGACGCTCATCGGCACCCTTGGCGGTGTGGAGATGAGCCTCGGGCTTGCCGGTGTGCCGCATACCAAGGGCGGCGTGGATGCCGCGATGGCGGTGCTTGCCGGTGCAACGGAGGCTGCAGCGGCGGCGGCGGAGTAATCCCGCGTCGGGACGAAAGGGACGACAGGAACATCACAACCGGGGGCATGACGGCGCAGAAGATGCCGCGTGGCCCAGAAGCTCAACAAAGAAGCTGACACTCAGGGAGGAAGACCATGAAGATCCGGAGCCTTATTGCGACCAGCGCGCTGGCGCTTGGCCTGGCCACCACGGCGCAGGCGGTGGAGTTCAAGTTCGGGCATGTGGGTGCGCCCGGCTCGCTCTTCGAAGCCTCGGCCAACGAGTTCGCGCGCTGCGTGAGCGAGACCTCGGGCGGGGAGCACACGGTGGCGACCTTCGGCTCGTCGCAGCTCGGCAAGGACCGGGAGCTGCTGCAGAAGCTGAAGCTCGGCCAGGTGCAGTTTGCGCTGCCGTCCTCGGTGATGAGCTCGGTCTCGGAGACGTTCGGCGTTTTCGAGATGCCCTACATCATCAAG
>JBCBHB010000091.1:0-8009 GCA_038526025.1 Pseudomonadota bacterium | reverse complement strand
CCACGTGGACCGCCTGGCACGCATGCGCCGGATCCGCCAGGAGGGTCGCGCCAAGCAGGGCCGCGATCACGGCCTGGCGGCGGAAGGGGCGGCGCGCTCCAACGCCGACCGATCGACCCACTGTCCCGTTTACTTTTTCGTCTCCACTGTCAGTCTCGACTCGACGCCGCATCGCCTACCCAATCCCAGGACAAAAACCAAAAGCTGCACCCCGCAATCCAGCTCATCTAAAAGTTGACACGATTTGAACAAGCCGCAACCAAATTCGTTAACGGCGCATTCACAATCAGAAATCGTCAACCTGCACGTGTAAATTGGCCACGTTCCTCGCGTTGCCGCGAAGAACATGACCATGCGTCAGGATTGAGTAGGACGAATCAGCCGGTTCTTGACCGCACCCTGCGGCCCAGAGGCTGGTCGATCAGAGGCTGCCGCCCGGGTGATGGAATGTCAGACAATCCCGCCCCACCGCGTCGCGGATCGCGGGTTCGATGCGGTCGTCATTCTCCGGGTAGGGCCCAGAAGCCAGCAGCGCGTCCCGGATCGTCATCTGCTTCGGCACGCGCCGCCACACCACCCGCGTCGCATAAGGCGCGCCGCCCATGCGCCAGGAACTGCCCATCATCAGCCCGTTCATGATGTCCGGCCGGAAGGGGTGCGGCGTATCGAGGGTGAGCAGGCAGATGGCACGGGGCTCGCGCATGTTCTGCTCCATCACGTGCAGCCTGCCGTCGACCATCTCCACGAAGCCGCGATAGCGCGCGCGCTGGCGCACCCCCAGCACCTTGTCGACGCCCCATTCCGCGGTGCGGACCGCCACACGATCCGCTTCCTCGGTCAGCACGCTCACGCCGCATTTGATGGCTTCCGGCCAGGAAGGCGTGCGGTAATAGCTGAAATAGATGCCCAAGAGGCTGCGGAACGCCGAAACCGGGGCTGTGCCGACGAAACTCTTGCCCACCGGCGCCGCCAGCGTCGGCCCCTGCGGCGGCAGTTGGTCGAGCGTGCTGGGAAGCTGCGGCGGCGCGTCGTCTTCCGAGACGCCCTGTCGCTGAAAGCGCACGCCGCGGCCGTATTCCCACTCGATGCAGCTCGCCTCGCCGCGCTGCTCGCCCAGTGCGCGGCGGAGTGTGCTGACCCGGCTGTAGAGCGCGGCGTCCGAAACGGCGCGCCCGTCCCACACCTCTTCGACCAACTCCTCCTTGCCCACCGTGCGCCCCTCATGGCGCACCAGATGGGCGAGCAGCCGCAGCACCCCTGGCTGCAATCGCTCAGCGCGCCCGCCGCGCACAAACGCGCCAGATTGCAGATCCAGCACCCAGTTTCCTTCGCGGACGATCTCCGGGACAGGCATTGGCGTAATCCGGTTCACATCTTCCCCCTAGGGCAGCTCAGCCAGCTCAGCACCTAGTATGCACATCATACACAATGCCGTTCTGTGCCGTACTGCACACTCACGGCGTGTACGATCCTGCAGGATGTCATTCAATTCTTGTCAAATCTTCGCTGCTGGAAACCGACGAAAACCGGATTTCAGAACAGGATATCGGGCCCGGCATGAGGCACCCTGACAGGGTTAAGTGCCAGTTGCTGGGTTTGGACACGTCGAGGGGGTCGTTAAATGTCCAAGGGGTACGAGGGTTTTGTGGGATCCGCTGTCGGCCTTCAGGGGGTACCGGTTCATCCGGGGCCGCAAAGCGTTGTGTTTCATGCGGACGGTGCTGTCGTCGGAAAAGGCGCAGCCGGTCAGCAAGAGGGGCCGGTCAAGGCCGCGGTCGTTTCGCTGGCCACCTCCTTCGGCTGCCCGCGCGACGGCTGGGAAGCGGCGAAGACGTTCGGACCGGCCACGGTCGAGCCCGTGCGCTTCATCGCAGCAGCCTTGGTGCTGGCGTTCGGGGGAACAGAGGTGCTGATGCTCTGCCTGTCCTGACCGATGCGATGGCCGGCGGCTCCTCGGCTCCGCCGGTTATCGTGAGGATCCGCTCCCAAAGGCCTCGTCTCCGCCACGCCCCGCGCTAGCTCGCGGCCACAGGTCGCAGCCAGCTCTGTCGGCGACCTCATCGGCAGCGGCGGGAGGCAAGGGCGATGGACGTTGCGGTAGCGTTTCTGGGGAAGCTTCTCTCCCAGTTCCAGTCTCCCGCGCTCGCCTTTCTCATGGGCGGCATGCTGCTCGCTGCGTCGGGCAGCAAGCTCACCATCCCCAACTCCATCTATCAGTTCTGCGTCTTCATGCTGCTCATGCGCATCGGGCTCAATGGCGGCATGGAGATCCGGGAGGCGGAGTTCTCCGCCATGCTGCTGCCAGCGCTCTCGTCCGCCCTCCTCGGCATCCTGATCGTGCTCATCGGCTCGTTCGCCCTCAGCCGCCTGCCTGGCGTGAAGCGGGAGGACGGGATCGCGACCGCCGGCCTCTTCGGCGCCGTCTCCGCCTCCACACTCGCCGCCGCCATGGTGCTGCTGGAGGAGGAGGGGATGTTCTACGAGGCCTGGGCGCCGGCGCTCTACCCGTTCATGGACATCCCCGCGCTGGTGCTCGCCATCGTCCTCGCCAACCTCCACACCCGCAAGACCACCGAGGGGCCGGACAGCAAGGTGGCCATCTGGCCCATCGTGAAGGAGAGCCTGCAGGGCTCGGCCCTCTCCGCGCTCATTCTCGGCATGCTGCTCGGTCTCTTCACCGAGCCGGACCGGGTTTTCGAAGGGTTCTACGACCCGCTTTTCCGCGGCCTCCTCTCGATCCTGATGCTCGTGATGGGGATCGAGGCCTATCAGCGGCTGGCAGAGCTTCGCCGCGTGGCGCACTGGTACGCGGTCTACGCCGTGCTCGCCCCCATCACCCACGGCCTCCTCGCCTTCGGGCTCGGCGCCGTCGCGCATTACACGGTTGGCTTCAGCCCGGGCGGTATCGTGCTCCTGGCAATCCTCGCAGCCTCCAGCTCCGACATCTCGGGCCCGCCCACGCTCCGCGCCGGGATCCCGTCCGCCAACCCGTCGGCCTATATCGGCGCGTCCACGAGCATCGGCACGCCGGTGGCGGTCGCCATCTGCATCCCGCTCTTCATCGCTCTCGCGCAGGCGCTCTTCCCCTGAGGCCTTCGTCCGCCGTCACGGCTCCTCTCTGCCATCCTCCGGCACGGCGATGAACTTGTGGGGGCGGAGGATCTCCACCGGCTCGAGATAGGTGATGCCCGAGTAGTTCCCGAAATAGGCCGCCGCCACAGCGTCCGCGATGCGCTGGGCCGTCTCCACCTCGGCGCAGATCACGTCGATCTTCACATTGGAGAACGCGTCCACCACCGCGGCCCGCTCGAAGGCGCGCACGCCCCGGCTGCCTTTGCCGCCCGCGGCCACGATGGTGTAGCCGGTGCCGCCGCACTCCTCGATGATCTTCACCACGCCCTCGGCGATCAGCTTCTCGGTGATGATGACCACCTTCGTCGCCTTGTAGGTCATGTCCGGTCCTCCCTGCCCCCGGCGGCGGTGCCCCGGCCCCCATCGTGATCGCGAAGCGGGGGGCCGGGTGCAAGAGGGAAGGGGGCCTACTCCGCCTTGTAGACGTCGTAGCCGATGATCTTGGCGGGCGTGTCGCCGGTGTTTTCCCACCAGTGCACCAGGCCATGCGGCTCGAGGCTGACCCCGCCCGGGCCCAGCACCTCGGGCTCCGGCTGGTCCGAGCGGTGCTCGGTCATCTCGCCCTCCACCACCACGGCAATCGCCGGCCGGCCGTCATGGCTGTGCTTCGGCACCACGCCGCCCGGCGCGATCTCGAAGAACCGCACGCGCATGCGATGGCCGGGGAGCGAGGCAGGGCCGGACGCGTCCAGCGGGAACTCGCCTGAGGGGATGAGCTTCACGCCGCCACCCTTCTTCGCACCCTCCAGCGCGTTCACCCCCGGCTCGCCCAGCTTGGCCGGGCTGCTCGGGGCCTCGATCACATGCGCACCGGCGCAGCCGAGGGAAAGGGCAAGGGCAACCGGCACCGTGAGCGCGGGGGCAAGGCGAGGCATGGTCATGGCGGGTCTCCGTCATCAAGGGCATCATCTGCGCAGCCTTACGCTGCAGCGCAGTGAAAGCTTGGGATGGACGGGCCGCCGGCGCCATGGCGCGCGCTTCAACTCTCGCGGCGCTCAGTCGTAGCTGCGCGTATCGTCGATCACCTTGCCGTCATTGGGCAGGCTGCCGGGGGTGGCGGGCGTCACCTCGCCGCGGAGCTTCAGCACATCGCGCATCGTCTCCCCCACCGCGCCGGCCACGCTGGCATCGGCGGTCTCGATCGCAAGGTCCATCACGTCCTGCTCATGCACGCGGCTCACGGTCAGCCGCGCCTTCAGCACCGCCGGGTGCCGCGCGATGATCGCCGCCACCTGCTCGGGGCGCACGAACATGCCCTTCACCTTCGTGGTCTGGTCCGCCCTGCCCATCCAGCCCTTGATGCGCGGCCCTGTCCGTCCGCAGGGGGACTGTCCGTCGAGAAAGGCCGAAAGGTCGCCCGTGGCGAAGCGCAGCAGCGGATAGTCCGGGTTCAGCAGCGTCACGACCACCTCGCCCACCTCACCGGGGCCCACGGGGTCCCCCGTCCCCGGCCGGACGATCTCGAGGATCACGCCCTCATCCACCACCAGCCCCGCATCCGGCGCCGTCTCGTAGGCGATGTTGCCGAGATCGGCGGTGGCATAGCCCTGCAGGCAGGCGATCCCCCGCTCCGCATAGAAAGCCCGCAGGGTGGGGAACAGCGCCCCGCCCGAGACCCAGGCCTTGGTGATGCGCGAGAGGTCGCGGCCCAGCTCGTCCGCCTTCTCCAGCATCACCTTCAGAAAGTCCGGCGTGCCCAGATAGGCCGTCGCCCCGACATCGGCGGCCATGGCCACCTGCGCCTCGGTGTTGCCCACGCCGCCCGGCAGCACCGCCGCCCCCAGCGCCCGCGCGCCGGAGGAGAGCATGGTACCCGCCGGGGTCAGGTGGTAGCTGAACGCGTTCAGCACCCGGTCCCCCGCCCCGATGCCGCCGGCATGGAGCGCGCGCGCAAACCGCCACCAGTCGTCAGCGCCCGAGCGTCCCGGCTCGTAGATGGGGCCGGGCGACTGGAAGATCTCGTCGAACCCCTCTGGCGCCAGGCCGGCCAGTCCACCGAAGGGCGGGTCCTTCCGCTGCATCTGCACGAGGTCCGACTTTCGCAGCACCGGCAGAGCCGCCAGCATGTCCCGCCCGGTCAGCGCGTCGATCGCGGCACCCTCCAGACGCTCCCGCAGGGCAGGGGCCGTGGTGTTGGCGAGCTGCGCGCGCAATGCCTCGAACTGCGCCGTCTCGCGCGCCACGGTGCCGCGGGTCTCGAGGCTGTCATAAGGCTCGCGCATCGCTCTCTCCTCTGGTGCCCAGCGGGCAGCGCGCCCATCTGCACCCCCCTTCTAGGCGGGCGAACGGGCGCTGTCAGCCAGCGCCTCCGGAGAGTTGGCAGATCGCAGTGGCGCGGACCGTCCACGTTCCGGCGGGCACCCCGCCGGCGGGGTCGGCAATCGCGATAGGGCGGTCGTGGCTGGCTCAGCTGAGCCCGTCGGCCACCCGCTTTCCAAGGCCGGTCAGCTGAAGCTCGCCGCTGGCGACCTCCACAAGCCCGAGGCTGATCATGCTCTCGGCCGCTTCCCGGCAAGGCTGGCGCGTCTTGCAGGCGCAGGGGCGCCGAAGCTTCGCCAACACAGTCTTCTGCTCGTCGCTCAACAGGCTGATGACAGAGAATACGCTGCCCATTTTTATCCCGATCCCATCCGTCGGTTAACGCATGCAAAGATACGTTCGAGGTATGAACAATCCCATCTCGCAATTGCGGCAATATCGCGGGGATCCTGACGGGTGTGACAGTTCCGCCTCGAAAACGTGAAACATGCAACACGCTCTGCAACGATGCGTGAGCGTCCTGCGTCAGGCTGGGACAGTGAGGTGTGGCTTGGGCTTCAGCTCAGCCAGCGTTTGCGGCGGCGGTAGCTGCGCACGTCGCGGAACGACTTCCGGCCCTCCTCGGCCATGCCGAGATAGAATTCCTTCACATCCGGGTTCTCGCGCAGCGACGCCGCGGGGCCGTCCATCACCACACGGCCGGACTCGAGAATGTAGCCGTAATGCGCGTAGCGGAGCGCCACGTTGGTGTTCTGCTCGGCCAGCAGGAACGTCACGCCCTCGTTCTCGTTCACCGATTTCACGATCTCGAAGATCTGCTCCACCAGCTGCGGCGCGAGGCCCATCGAGGGTTCGTCGAGCAGGATGGTCTTCGGCCGGCTCATCAGCGCGCGGCCGATGGCGGTCATCTGCTGCTCCCCGCCCGATGTGTAGCCCGACTGGCTGCGCCGGCGCTCCTTCAGGCGCGGGAAGTAGCTGTAGACCATCTCGAGATCGGTGTTCACCGCACCCCGCCCGTCGTTTCGGGTATAGGCACCGGTGAGGAGGTTCTCCTCCACGGTCAGGTGCTCGAAGCAGTGGCGGCCTTCCATCACCTGGATGACCCCGCGCTTCACCAGCCCTGCGGGGTCCAGCTCCGCCACGCCCTCACCCTCGAACAGGATCTGGCCCTTGGTCACCTCCCCGCGCTCGGAGCGGAGGAGGTTGGAGATCGCCTTCAGCGTCGTGGTCTTGCCCGCGCCATTGCCGCCCAGCAGCGCCGTGATCCCGCCCTTGCGCACGTTCAGGCTCACACCCTTCAGCACCAGGATCACGTGGTTGTAGATAACCTCGATGTTCCGGACCTCGATGAGGTTCTCCGTATCGCTCCGGGCCTCTGTCGTCGCGGTGTCGAGCATCGGGGTCGTGCCTCTCAGGGTTGGATCAGGCCGCTTCGCGCATCGGCGCGGCGTCGGCCTTCTCGGGGGCAGCAGGGGCCTCGGCTTCGGCAGCGCGGCGCGCGCGCTCCTGGCGCGACTCCTCGGCGGAGCGGCGGGCGACGAGCCAGGCGCGCACGATCAGCGCGAAGGCGCCCAGCTTGGCGAGGACGAGAAGGGTGCCGGCTTCCATGTCAGTCTCCGTTCAAAACGCTTGTTCGAAGATGCAGGTAACCCGTTGCGTGGCGCGGCCAAGGCCGTGCGAGGCGCTTCGTCCCCGCTCGTCCCGGCCTGCGACGCTGGATCGCGGTCGCGCCTGCCCCTGCGAACCGCATCGGAGCAGGCAGCGGCAGCGATCACTCGGTGGCGGCGACCTTCTTGCCGCGGGCGGGCTTCGGCGCAGGCGGGGTCTCGCGCACATATTTCACGCGATCCTCGGTCTCCCCGCGCAGGACCTTCATCATGTCCGAGCCGAACATGCCGTTGAGGGCAATGTAGGCAGGACCGACGAACATGGCGGTAACGAATAGCCAGCCCATCTGTATCTCCTCGATCAGCAGTGTCGCCGGCAGAACCATCCCGGCTGCGTGGTGTCGCCGTGCCCCCCGCAGGGCACACGGCACTCTCAGTGATAGTCAGGCATTGCCTGGGCTTAAAGCCCTCAGTTGCAGGCGCGGGGCTCGATGCCCGCTTCCGCAGCATAGGCGGCGCTGTCCTCGGCGATCAGCGGGTCCACCACTTCACGGTCGGCCGAGATGAACTCGGTGATCAGCGACCACGAGCCCGCAGCGGCGTCCCACTGCTGGATGGCGCCGAGGCCCGGAGGGCCGTGGTTCTCGCAGCTCACGGTGAAGGTCGGCATGAAGCCGGGCACGCCCATGGCTTCCAGCGTCGCCTCGGTGATCTCGAGGTTCTCCATCCCGTCGCGCATCATCGCCGGCGTGATGTCCGCCACGCCGTGGATCTCCTGCGCCTTCAGCACCGCCTGATGGGCCAGCATGCCCGCCACGAGGCCGCGGTTGTAGAGCACCGTGCCGTGCTGGTCGCCCGCACCGGCGGCAAGGCCCTTGTCGTACACATGGGTCTTCAGGTCGTCGTAGATCGGGTAGCCATCGCCCACGCCATGCAGCGTGATGGCCTTGTACCCGTTCGCCGCATCACCCGCCGGCAGCACGTCGTTCTCCGAGGCGGACCACCAGACGC
>JBCBHB010000090.1:0-8059 GCA_038526025.1 Pseudomonadota bacterium | reverse complement strand
CATCGCCTGTCCTCCTGGTGCGGGCCCGAGATATCCTGCCCTCTCCCCTAGCCGATGTGGCGGCGCGGGAAAACCGGGCGCGGGTCAGCGGCTGACGAGCCGGTCGAGCTCGGCGGCGAGCGCGGCCACCTCTGCCGCAGCCTTGCCGGCGCGGCGCATCTCACCCGCGCCATGTCCGGTCATGAACGCCTCGGCGAAGGCGGAGCGAGCACCGAGGCGGCTCTCGAGGATCGGCGCCTCCAGATCCTCCGCCTCCGCCATCGCGGCCTCGGCCACGCGGCCGCGGGGCGGCACCCGATTGAAGACAACCGCATGGGCGACGCCGAGATCGCGGAGATGGTCGAGCGTGGCGCCCGTGGCCCAGACATCCGCGGCCGATGGCTGGCAGGGCACGAGGGCGAGGCTGGCCGCCCGCATGGCCGCACGGCCGATGCTGTCGGCGGAGCCGGGGGCGTCGACGAAGATCCAGTCCGCACCCTTTGCCGCATCGAGAATGTCAGACCGCGCCCGCCATTCGGCACTTTCAACGAGCTCCACCGGCGGCAGGTCGCGCGCCGCCCGCGCCTTCGCCCAGGTGGCGGTGGAACGCTGGGGGTCGAGATCGAGCACGGCCACGCGCGCCCCGCGGCCCGCGCGCTCTGCCGCCAGCGAGGTCAGCACCGTGGTCTTGCCTGCGCCGCCCTTCTGTTGCGTGAGCAGGATCACATGCCCCATCGCTCGCCCTCCCGGCCACAACACTCAGGCGAGAATCGTTAAACAAGCCCAGGGGCTGCGCCAAGAGGCGGCGCATGCAGGGAGCAGCGGGAGCGGCATCGGGCGCGAGCCGGCGGGTGGGCGGCCGCGAAGACCTGCCAGCCGCAGGGCTGGCAGGGCGAGGAGGCCGGGCACATGCCGGCCCGCGCGTCAGTTGCCGGTAACGGGTCCCGCGGTGTCGAAGCGCATGGTGCAGCCGCCGCGGTCGCTCTCCGCGCGTTGCCAGGACTGTGTCCGGCCGAGAAGGGAGATCCCGTAATAGCCCCGCACCTCGAGCGTGTTGCCATCGACCAGGCTTACCTCGAGGCCATAGGTCTTGCCGTTCCGCGCGTTGTAGATCCGGCCTTCGCCGAAGCTCTGCCCGCCTTCATGGGCGAGGCTGTCGATCAGTTGCAGGCCGCAGAGCGGGCGGCTGCGCGCGCCGGGGTCCGGGTTGTTGGCATCGAGCTTTGGACGCCCGCCGCCGTCATGCCCCTGCCTGAGCCAGGCGATACGCCCGCAGAGCCGCTCCCCGCAGGGCATGATCTCGATGATCGCCTTGCCATTCTCCGTCAGCCAATGGCCGAGCACGCCGCTCTGGTTCGCGACCGCCGGCGGCGTGAGGGAGAGGAACGGCAGAAGCGCAAGGAGCAGCGCAGTCGAGCGGGGCATGGCGGTCACCGGTCGGCATGGAGCGGGTTCAACGCGGTGAACGAAAGGTAGGCCATGGCTGCGGGCGCGGACAGACCGCGCCCCTCACTTTCACGTGTCGCGCCCGTCACCTGCGGTGTTGACAGCGCCTGCGGGCACTTCTTCACCAGCGCCCGTCAGCCGCCGGATGGTCGCCCCGATCCAGCGCGTGAGCACGTAGAAGACCGGGGTGAAGAAGAGCCCGAAGAGCGTGACGCCGAGCATGCCGGCGAAGACCGCGGTGCCGAGCGCCTGGCGCATCTCCGCGCCCGCGCCCGTTGCGATCACCAGCGGCACCACGCCGAGGATGAAGGAGAGCGCGGTCATCAGGATGGGGCGGAGGCGGAGACGGGCGGCCTCCACCGCGGCCTCCACACGGCTGAGGCCCCTGTCCTCGCCCTGCCGCGCGAACTCCACAATCAGGATGGCGTTCTTCGAGGCGAGGCCCACGAGCACCACGAGCCCGATCTGCGTGAGAATATTGTTGTCCATCCCCCGGAAGAGCACCCCCTCGATCGCCGCCAGGAGACACATGGGCACGATCAGGATCACCGCGAGCGGCAGCAGCCAGCTTTCGTACTGGGCGGCGAGGACCAGGAACACCGAGACGATCGCGAAGGCGAAGAGGAAGCCGATATTGCCCGCGGCAAGCTTCTCCTGCAGCGCAAGCTCCGTCCACTCGAAGCCGAAGCCCGACGGCAATGTCTCCGCCGCCGTGGCCTCCAGCCGCTCGATGGCCTGGCCGGTGGAGACGCCCGGTATCGTTCCCCCCTGGATGGCCGCGGCGTTGAAGAGGTTGTAGCGGGCGACACGCCAGGGACCGGTGCGATCCTCGAAGGTGGCAACGGCGCCGATGGGTGCCATGTCCCCGTATTTCGAGCGGGTTCGCAGCCGCGCGATATCCGCGGGGTCCGCGCGGAACTGACCGTCCGCCTGCGCGGTCACCCGGTAGGTCTGGCCGATGAAGTTGAAGTCGTTCACGAAGGCCGAGCCCAGATAGACCTCGAGCGTCTCGTTCACATCCGCGGCCGTGATGCCGACGATCTCCGATTTCACGCGGTCGATATCCGCATAGATGCGCGGCGTGCCGGTGTTGTAGAGCGTGAAGGCGCCGGCGATCCCGTCGGTCTGGTTCGCGGCGGCGGCCATCGCCTGGGCGGCTTCCTGCAGCGCGTCGAGCCCGCGGCCCCGTTCGTCCTGCACATAGAGCTTCCAGCCGCCGGAGTTGCCGATACCGCGCACGGGCGGAGGCTGGAGCAGGAAGATAACGGCTTCCTTGATCTCCCCGAACAGCTGACCCTGGAGCTCACCCAGGACCCGCGTGTCCGGGTAGCCGTTAGCGGTGCGCCAGGCGAAGTCCCTCATCGGCACGAAGATCGCAGCGGCGTTGGGCGCGTTGGTGAAGGTGGCGCCGTCGAGCCCGACGATGGGCACGGTATGCGCCACGGCGGGGTGGGACTGGATGATGGCCTCGGCCCGGCGGGAGACAGCATCGGTCCGGCTCAGCGAGGAGCCCGCGGGCAGCTGCACCACGGTGATGAGGTAGCCCTGATCCTGCGCAGGAATGAAGCCCTGGGGCGCGGCCTGGAAGCGCTCGACCGCGAGCCAGATGAGCCCGCCATAGGCGACGAGCGCGATCGCCACGCCGCCGAGAATGAGGCGCACGAGGAACGCATAACCGTTGGCCATCCTGTCGAAGGCCCAGTTGAACCCCTTGCCGAAGGTGGTGAGTGGCCAGCTGATGATGGCGCCGATGCGCGCGAGGGTGCTTTCCCCGCGCTCTCCGGGCGGGCGCATGAAGAGCACGGCGAGGGCAGGCGAGAGCGTCAGGGAGACAACCGTCGAGATACCGGTCGAGGCCGCGATCGTGAGCGCGAACTGCTGGTAGAACTGCCCCGTAATGCCGGCAACCGAGGCGACCGGCAGGAACACTGCCATCATCACCAGCGACGTGGCTACAAGGGCGCCCGAAACCTCGGTCATGGTCTGGCGCGCAGCTTCGCGTGGCTTCATGCCTTCGCGCAGGAAGCGCTCCATGTTTTCGACCACAACGATGGCATCGTCGACCACGATGCCGATGGCAAGAACGAGGCCGAAGAGCGAGAGGTTGTTGAGCGAGAAGCCGAAAAGCGCCATCGCCCCGAAGGTGGCAACGAGCGAGACCGGGATGGCGACGACGGGGATGATCGCCGTGCGGATCGACTGCAGGAAGATCACGATCACGAGGATCACGAGCGCGATCGCCTCGAAGAGGGTACGGTTCACCTCGTCGATCGACTGCTGAATGAACTCGGTGGGATTGTAGACCACCGTGTACTCGACACCTGCCGGGAAGTCCTGCGCGAGGTCGTCCATCAGCGCGAAGATCTGGTCGGCGGTATCGAGAGCGTTGGACCCGGGGCGCTGGAAGACGCCGATGGGGAGCGCCGTATCGCCGTCGAGATAGCCGTTGATCGAGTAGTCCTGCGCACCGAGCTCCACACGGCCGATATCGGCGATGCGGATCAGGCCGCCGTCGTCATCGGTGGCGACGACGATCTCGGCGAAGTCCTCCGGGTCGATCAGCCGCCCGTCGGTGACGACCTGAAGCTCATAGGCCTTCTGGTCCGGCACGGGCAGGCGGTTGATGATGCCGGAGGCCACCTGCGTGTTGTTCGCGCGGAGAGCGTTGAGCACCTCTCCGGCCGTCAGGCCCCGGGCGGCGACGAGCTCGGGGTCGAGCCAGACGCGCATGGAGTAGGCACGCTCGGCGAAAACGGTCGCCTGCCCGACACCGTCGATCCGCGCCAGACGGTCGACCACCTGGCTCTTGGCGTAGTTGGAGATGTAGAGCTGATCCCTGCTCCCGTCGGGCGAGAGCATGTGGATGACCATCATCATGTCCGGGGAGGACTTCTCGGTCACCACGCCCTGTCGGCGCACTTCCTCGGGCAAGCGCGGTTCCGCCGAGGTCACGCGGTTCTGCACGAGGACCTGGGCCTGGTCGATATCGGTCCCGAGCTCGAACACGACGTTGAGGGTCATGTTCCCGTCGCCGGTGGACTGGCTGTACATGTACAGCATGTCCTCGACGCCGTTGACTTCCTGCTCGATCACCGACGCCACGGTGTCGGCCACTGTCTCCGACGACGCGCCAGGGTAGCTCGCGGTGACCTGCACCGTGGGCGGAGCGATCTCGGGATACTGCGTGATGGGCAGCTGGCCGTACGCAACGGCGCCCATGATCACGAGGAGGATCGAGACGACCGCCGCGAAGATCGGCCGGTCGATGAAGAAGTGTGAGAAGCCGCCCATAGCGCCCTGCCTGCTTAGTTGCCCGTGGCGCCGCCGGCAGCGGCCTGTGCCTCATCCGAGAAGGTGAGCTCGGTTTCCTGGGGAGTGACGGTACTTCCGGGTCTCGCGCGCTGGACGCCCGAGATGATGACCTTCGTGTCCGCCGTGATGCCCGAGCGGATGACGCGCAGACCACGATGGAGCGGACCGAGCTCGACGAGCGCGGGCTGAACCTTCATCACGCCGTTCTCTTCCGCGGGCACCACGGTCATGACGATCTTGCT
Source organism: Pseudomonadota bacterium (assembly GCA_038526025.1). Lineage (GTDB taxonomy): Bacteria > Pseudomonadota > Alphaproteobacteria > Rhodobacterales > Rhodobacteraceae > Thermohalobaculum. Next base: position 3,080 of record JBCBHB010000090.1, on the reverse strand, counting down.
CGCCTGATCGGAGAGGACCGCATCGTCGGGCAAGAGCAGCGCATCGTAGGGCAGGCTGGACGCGACCCTGATGCGGCCGAAGACGCCGGGGACGAGCTGTCCCGCGGGTTCGTCCACCACCGCGCGGACGCTGACGGTGCCGGAGTTGGGGTTCAGGCTGTTATCGACGAAGTCGAGCCGGCCCTCATGGACGAAATCGTCCTCGTCGAGAAGGCGGATGCGCACGGGCCAGTTGCCGCCGCCGCTGGCGGAGGGCCGATCCTCGAGCGGGACGAAGCGCGAGTAGCTCAGGAAGTCCGCCTCCGACACGGTGAAGGTGAAGTAGATGGGCGCTACGGAGACGATTGTGGTGAGCGGCATGGTGCTGGAGGTGCCGCCGATCACGAGGTTGCCGGCATCGACGGTGGCCTCGGACACACGACCGTCGAACGGTGCTTCGATGGTCGTGTATTCGAGATCGAGCTGCGCGGTGACGAGATCTGCTTCCGCCACCTGCACCTGCGCCAGCGTTTCGGAGAGCTGGGCCTGTGTTCGGTCCACCTCCTGCTCGGTGCCAACGTTGCGCTCGGCCAGCTGGGTCGCGCGGTCGAGCTCGATCTGCGCGAGATCGGCGGCCGCCTTTGCAGACGCCAGCGCGGCTTCGGCGCGGCGAACGGCGGCTTCGAAGGGGCGCTGGTCGATGGTGAACAGCACGTCGCCCTCGTTCACCAGCGTGCCGTCCTCGAACGTCACGCTCTCCAGATAGCCAGAGACGCGGGCGCGAAGCTCGACCTCCTGCGCGGCCTCAAACCTGCCGGTGAAGACATCGTAATCCGTCACGCTAGCGGTAAGCGGCGCAGCGATGTCGACCGGTGGGTTGGGCGGCATCTGGGCTATGGCCGGCGTGGCCGAGAGGGCCAAAGCGGCAATCAGAACGAAGCGGGGCGGGAAACGGGGCGGCATAATAGGCTCCTTCGTGCGATCGCGACGCCATGCGACCGTAAGCAGTCGTACCACGCCTTGGCGGCTCTGCGCGTTCCGATCAGCAACTATACCCTACGGCATCTGGCAAGTGTGCACGGCGGATCAGAAGTCCTTCCGCCAGTTAATACCGAGGCTCGTGGAACCCTCGCTGCCAACCTCACCGTCTACGGTAACATCCTCAAATACCTCGACTTCGACGGTCACTTTGCTCTCGCCGCCGGCGATGGGCTGCGTGGCACCGACGAACACGCCCTCCGCAACGTTCTTCCCAACCGTGATCTCGCCCTCACCCTCCTCATCCGTGTCGAAACGCAGCACGTCGACCCCCGCGGCGCTCCGGATATCGTCGAAGACGCCGCCCGTGCCATCGAGCAGCGAGTTGACGGCGGAGGCGAGCTGGATGGCCTGCGCAGGGGAGAGGGATTGCGAGTTGCTGCCAAAGACGGTGCGGGGCAGCACCTCTTCCTCCGGCAGCGCCGGCTCGGAGGTGAAGCTGATCTGCGGGTCCGATGCGTTGCCGCGAACGTTGATGAAGCCTGTGACGCCCGCGTTCTCGTGCGCGAGGGTTACGGTAAGCCGTGGGTCGATCTCGCGGCCGCCGGTGAACTGCACCTCGCCCTCGGTGAGATCGAACGTTTTTCCGAGAATGTCGAGCCCGCCGCGGATGCGTTCCACCTCGCCCGTGATGCGGGGGATGGCGGCCGTTCCGCCGATATCGAGGTCGATGCGCCACTCGCTGTCGAGCCCGCGACCGCGCACGAAGATGCCCTGCGGACCCTCCACCTTGAGATCGAGCGTAACGCTGCTGCCGGGGCCCGGCCCCTCGTCCTCGATCGGCGCGCCCTTGATCCGGACCTCGCCGAGGCTGGCGACAGAGGGCGGTGTGGCGTTCACGAGCCGAACCTCCGCGCGCTCGATCAACGTCCGGCCGGTGACCGCGAGACTGTCCAGCGGGCCCTTCACGGCGATGTTGGTGCTGATCTGCGCGGTCACGTCGTCCCGCCGCACGAGCACAGCGCTCTTCGCATCGATCTCGGCGTCGAGGCCCTGAGGTGAGAGGGCGAGGCGGCCGTCGAGCGTGCCGGATGCGCCATCCCGCCCACTGAAGACCACGGCGAAGGTGTCGGTCGACTCGAGCTGGGTGTCGAGCGTCAGGCCGGTGAGGATCGTGCCGGCATCGAGGTTCTGGTACTGCCCGTCGCGCATCTCGACCCGGCCGTCCACCTGCGGGGCGTTGAGGGTGCCACCGAGGGCGAGGTCGATCAGCAGGCTGCCGTCGAGCACATGGTCCGGCAGGGGCACGAGCACCCAGAGCTCACCCACATCGCCCTGCCAGCGCACCGTTCCGTCGAGCGCCGCGTTCTCAGGCACGCGCGGGGCCGGGCCGCCCGAGGGCACGAGGCCGAGAGCTGCGTTGATGCGCACGGGCTCGCCGAAGGGGCCGGAGAGCGCAATGTCGTTCTCGAGCCGCCGCCCATCCCACCTGCCCGTGAGGTCGAGGCCGAGATCGCCGATTGCCGCCACCGCTTCGTCGAAGGCGAGGCCGCGGGCCTGACCGTCGATCTCAGCGCCCGCGCGGCCGCGGCGCGTGTCGAAGCGGGCGTCGAGGCGGAACGTGCCGCGCTGCACGGGGCTCGCCTCGGCGAGGGTCTTGAGCCGACCGAGATCGGTGAAGTCGACGAGCAGCGCGCCCTCGGCCCCGGTGCCATGGAGCGTGGCATCCCCTGTAACGCGGCCGCCCGGCAGGCTGAGTGCGAGGCCCTGGAGCGCGGTTGCGCCGCCGCGGGTGCGCACCTGCAGGGGGTTCTCGAGGGCAACGGCGGCCTCGCCGAGGGTGAGGGAGAGCGTGCCCACCTCTGCCTGCAGCGGGCCATCCGCGTCCACCTCTGCACGGAGCGTGGCTGTGAGGTCCTTGCGGTCGAACGAGCCGGCGGTGTCGAGCGCGATGGCGAGCGCGGAAAGGGGACCGCTGGCCTTTAGCTGGGTGGTGCCAAGGGCGAGGCCCTGCCCTTCTATCCGCTCGATGCCTAGGGTGGCGTCGAGCCCCGGGCGACCGAGCGCGTCGCGCACCGCGGCGTCGAGCGTGACGCCGGCGATCTCGATGCCCTCGGCGGCGA
>JBCBHB010000089.1:0-8150 GCA_038526025.1 Pseudomonadota bacterium | reverse complement strand
CTGTCGCCTGAGGGCGGTACTTTCCTCACCCCGTTTTGGTTCGGCCTGCATGACGAGGGCTTCGACCTCTTCGAGGTGGGCGGTGAAGCCTCCGAAGGACTGGAGCGCATCGCCGAGGACGGCACCTTCATGGCGATCGCCGAAGAGCTGATCGCCGCCGACCCGGAGGGCCAGGGCGGTATCGTCACCGGTGCGGCCGGTCCGATCGCCACGGCGGAGACGACATCCGTGAATGTCGATGTGGTCGATGGCTCGGCCACCCAGTACATCAGCCTCGCTGCAATGCTGCTGCCCTCGAACGATGCCTTCGTGGGCACGGAGGAGGAGATCGCGCTCTTCGACGACGATGGCAACTTTCTCGGCACACAAACGGTGACCTTCCTCGGCTCCGACGTGCTCGATGCCGGGACCGAAGTGAACACGGAGATGGACGCGGCCTTCATCAACCAGGCGATGGACGATGCGGGGATCGAGGAAGGGGGCGTCATCGCGGCGCATCCCGGCTTCAACGGTTCGGCAGGCCTGCCGGAGCCCGAGTTCGACCAGATCATCCTCGGTGGCGCGAACGCGTTCGGGGAGTTCATCGATCCGACCGTTGCGGATTTCACCCTGCCCGGTGCCGGCGTTGCGGAGATCACGATCCAGGAAGTCATCGTCACAGAGGGTGGGGACGAGGACGACAGCCTCGAGGTCACCTTCGGCGGGCTCGACCGCGTGGACGGTGGGGCCGGGACCGACAGCGTCACGGTCGACACGGCACTCTCGGGGCTATCGGTGCTGCGCGCCGGCACCGGCTTCCGCTTTGCCGATGCGAACGGCGACGAGATGGAGGTCGGCAATGTCGAAGAGATCACCTTCAGCGATGCGACCCTCGCGGTAACGACCGATGCGGCCGCCGTCGCCATCGCGCTGATCTACCAGACAGCGCTCGGCCGCGAGGCCGATGCTGGCGGCCTCGCGTTCTGGGCCGCTGAGCTGGCGGGTGGGCTGAGCATCGGCGCCATCGCGGATGCCTTCGTTGCCTCGGCCGAATTCGGTTCGGCGGGCGGTGACGCTTCAGGCGCCGATGGTTTGCTGGAATTTGTCTACGACAACGCCGTGGGACGGGGGCCTGACGAAGCCGGCGAGGCGTTCTGGACGGACCGCCTCGACGACGACGACTTCGACGCGGGCGATCTGGTTGCAGCCTTCGCGCAGGCGGACGAAACGGCCGAGGTCAATGCGGACGCCATCGAAGACGGGTTCCTGATCCTCGCCTGAGGGGGGGCAAGCGGCGGCGGCAGCGTTGCGCTGTCAGCCTCCGCACTCCATCCGGAAGCGTCGCGCCCAAGCATCGCTCTCAGCATCTGCGAGCCGTTGCGTCTGCGGTGCGACGTGAGCGGCGACCGAAGCATCGAGCCCGAGGGCGGTGAGAACCGTGGCGAGAGTGCCCTGTGGATCCACCGATAGGTCTTCGTACGTGATGTGGATCGGCGCGATGGCGTGTCGCGTGAACCACGAAACCCATGCCGCATCCTGTTCGGTTGCGGTTTCCACCATCGCCGCCAGGCGTTGCGCATCGTAGCCGCCCTCTGCGATGGGAACGAGCTGTTCGCGGGCGCTGCCATCCGCATGCCGATGCCACAGGCCGGATTGTTGAGCGCGCAGGAGGGACACAGCCTGCGCGACCTTGTCATTGCGCGAGAGGTGGACGAACCGGACTGGGCCGAAGGCAGTCGTAAGCCGGGCCGCATCGTCCGGCAGGGCCGGGAAGAGGCCGTCGAGCCGCTGCAGCAGTCCGGCCAGGCTCTCCCACATCAAGCGCATGCCGAAGATACCGCTCTCGCTGCGCCCCCGCGCCAAGACCCCATTTAGGTACCGGCGGTCGAACACCGGTCCCCTGGTCGGGATGCCCTCGTCGATGCCGAAGCGGCGCGCATAGCTTGGGATGGACTCTTCACGGAAGAGCGATGCGGGCCGCCCGGCATCACTGGCGGCGAGTAGATCGCAGAGCATCGTGCTGCCAGAGCGGGGCGTGGCGCAGACGATGTAGCCGAGCGGTTGGTCGCCCATGGCTCATCCTGTCGCCGGGATCATCGCTTCGAGCGTCTCGAGCCGGTCCGCCTCCTCAGCGGGCTTGTCCCAGCGGATGCGCTTGATGCGCGGGAAGCGCATCGCGATGCCCGACTTGTGCCGGGTCGAGCGTTGCACCGCGTCGAACGCAACCTCGAGCACCAGGGCCGGCTCGACAGATCGCACAGGGCCGAAGCGCTCCACCGTGTTGTTCCTGATCCAGCGGTCCAGCTTCTTCAGCTCCTCGTCCGTGTAACCGGAATAGGCCTTGCCCACGGGCACGAGGCTGAGCGCGTTGTCGCCGGGCTTCGCCAGGGTCCAGGCGGCGAAAGTGTAGTCGGAATAGAAGCTTGAGCGCTTACCGTGCCCGCGCTGTGCATAGATCAGAACACAATCTGCCGTGAGCGGCTCGCGCTTCCACTTGAACCACGGGCCGACGGGGCGCCCGCCCTCGTACACGCTGTCGTGCTTCTTCAGCATCAGGCCTTCCTGGCCTTCGGCGCGTGCGCCCTCCCGCAGGTCCTCGAGCGTCGCCCATGCACGGAACGGTACAAGTTCCGAAAGGTCGGTGCGCTCGGGCGACCAGCGGGCATGCCAGGCTTCGAGGGCCTCGCGCCGCGCATCGAAGGGTAGCGGCCGGGTATCGGCCTCACCGTTGTGGAGGATGTCGTAGAGCCGCATGGCTGCCGGTGCTTCGGCGAGAAGCTTCGCACTTACCTGCTTGCGCCCGAGGCGCCGCTGCAGGTCGGCGAAGGGCGCCACCGTGCCACCCCTGACGACGAGCAGTTCGCCGTCGACGCAGCCCTCCCAGTTCATGCTTGCGATCACATCGGGAAAGGCCTCGGCAATGTCCTCGCCGGTCCGGCTGTAGAGCCGTCTCGCGCCGCCGAAGCTGACCGCCTGGACCCGGATGCCATCCCACTTCCACTCCGCGCGGTAGGCGGCGGGATCGAGATCGGACCAACGGTCTTCCACCGGATGGGCCAGCATCATCGGGCGGAAGGCGAGGCTGAGATCGACGGCCGGCTCCTCGCCCCCGTCGAGCCAGGCGAAGAGCGGTCCGTAGGGCTGCTCGATCCCGAACCAGAGCTCCTCGATCCGCTCGAGAGGCCGGCCGGACCACTGCGCCAAGGCCGTACGCGCGAGCCGCGCGCTCACACCGACGCGCATCCCGCCCGTCGCGAGCTTGATGAGGGCGAGGCGCTCTGACGGGCCCATCCTGTCGAGCAGCCCTGCAAACACGGCGCCGATCTCGGTGCGCGAGGCGCCTTGCAGCCGGTCCACCACCTCGCCGAGCCTCGGCGTCTCATCCGAGCCGTCCGACGGTGAGCCGCCTTCTGGTGCCGGCCAGATCAGGGCAACGGTTTCGGCGAGGTCGCCCACATAGTCGTAGGAGAGGGCGAAGAGAACCGGGTCCACCCTCTCCTCCACCAGCCCGCGGATGCGGCTGGCAGAGATCGCGGGAAGCTCCACCCCGTCCGAGAGCGCCGCCAACGCCCAGCCGCGATCGGGATCCGGTGTCTCAGCGAAGTAACGTTGCATCAGCCGCAGCTTCGCGTTGCGCGAAGGCGTGAAGAGCAGGCTTTCGAGAAGGCTGGCGAAGGCGCGCATGGGGCGGAGGATAGAGCAAGCGCACGGTGCCGCCAGCAACGCATGGCGTTGTGCGGGATGGGCGGGCAGGCTAGGCGGGGTCATGCTCTCCTACCAGCACGCCTACCATGCGGGCTCGCCCGCCGATCTGCACAAGCATGTCGCGCTGGCAGTGCTGTTGGCGCCGCTGGCCGGGCGCGGCGCGCTCTATGTCGAGAGCCATGCCGGGCGGGGCCTTTACGATCTTTCAAGCGCCGAAGCGGGCAAGACCGGGGAAGCGGCGGCGGGCCTTGGCAGGCTTGCGGCGGCATCGCCGGCGGGGCCGCCGGAGGGCCCGTTCTGGGATGTGCTCCTGGCGCTGCGGGGGCGGGATGGGCCGAGTGCCTATCCAGGTTCCCCATCGGTGGCGGCGAGCCTTCTCGGCGCGACGGACCGGCTTGTCCTCCACGAGCGCCACCCCGCCGAACACGAGGCCTTGCGCCGCGGACGGGCGGCGCTGGATGCCTTCTCGCGCGGTCGCGCGGGACCTGCCGTGGAGGTGATTGGCGCGGATGGGCACGCTGCGCTCCGCGCGTTGCGACCAGGGGCGCGCTCGGGTCTCGCGCTGATTGACCCCTCCTACGAGGTGAAGAGCGAGTATGAGGACGCGGCGGAGACGGTCCTCGCGCTCGCCCATTCATGGCCGAAGGGCATCGTCATGCTCTGGTACCCGATCCTCCCGGCCGCCCGGCACAACGCGATGGCCAAAGCCGTGACCGCCGCGCTCGGCCGCAAGGTGTTCCGGCACGAGGCTCTCTACCGCGACCCGCCCGAGCGCGGGATGACGGGTTCGGGTCTGCTGATCCTCGGGATCGACGCGCAGGCGGCCGACGGGCTGCTCCGGGCCTGGGAGCCTCTCAACCCGGTGCTGCGGCCGGCTCCCTTCAAGCGCCTCTAAGCCAGCGCCGGCAGCTCGACCTCTGGTGCGGCGGAGATCTGGCCCGTCGCGACCAGATCGGCCGCGCGGTCGATATCCGGCGTAAGGATCCGATCCTCCACAAGCGGCGGGATTTCCGCACGAAGGGCGGCCATGGCCTTGCGGAGCGGCGCGCTCGTGGTGAGCGGTGCGCGGAACTCGACGCCTTGTGCCGCGCAGAGCAGCTCAACACCGAGAATGCGGTCGAGGTTCGTCACCATGGGCGGCAGGCGGCGGGCGCCATGGGCTGCCATGGAGACGTGATCCTCCTGGTTCGCGGAGGTCGGCGTGGAGTCCGTGACCGTGGGATGCGCAAGATGCTTGTTCTCCGACATCAGCGCGGCGGTGGTGACCTCCGCGATCATGAAGCCGGAGTTCAGGCCCGGCGCGGGCGTCAGGAACGGTGGCAGGTCGTAGCTCAGCGCCGGGTCCACCATCAGCGCCACGCGGCGCTGTGCGATAGCGCCGATCTCGGCCACCGCCAGCGCAATCATGTCGGCCGCAAACCCAACCGGCTCGGCGTGGAAGTTGCCGCCGGAGACAATGCGGGGCGGGTTCGAGAGTACGAGCGGATTGTCGGTCGCGGCATTTGCCTCGATCTCCAGAAGGCCCGCCGCCATCCGCAGCACATCCATCGCAGCGCCCGCGACCTGGGGCTGACACCGGATGCAGTACGGGTCCTGCACTCTGGTGTCGTCCTCACGGTGGCTCTCGCGGATCTCCGAGCCTTCGAGCAGCATCCGCATCGTGGAGGCGGCCTCGATCTGCCCGCGATGGCCGCGCAGGCTGTGGATCTCGGGCTGCAGTGGCGCGGTGCTGCCCATGATGGCATCGGTTGAGAGCGACGCGGTGATGAGTGAGGCGCGCGCAGCGGTCCACGCCGCGAAGAGGCCTGCAAGCGCGAGAGCCGTCGAAAACTGCGTGCCGTTGATCAGCGCGAGACCTTCCTTGGGCCCGAGCGCAATGGGCTCGAGGCCGGCGGCCGCCAGAGCCTCGCCTCCCGGCATCACCCTGCCATCGAACTCTGCCTCGCCATCGCCGATCATCACGGCTGTCATGTGCGCGAGCGGGGCAAGGTCTCCGGACGCACCGACGGAGCCTTTCACGGGCACGACCGGGGTTACCCCGGCGGTCAGCATCGCCTCGAGGAGCGCCACAACCTCCCAGCGCGTGCCGGAGGCGCCGCGGCCGAGGGAGGCGAGCTTGAGGGTCATCATGAGCCGGGTGGGCCCGCGGGGCAGCGTATCGCCCACGCCCGCGCAATGGCTGAGGATGAGGTTGCGCTGGAGCGTCGCCGTATCCTCACCGGGGATGCGGATGCTGGCGAGCTTCCCGAAGCCTGTGTTCACACCGTAGATCGGCTCGTCCCCCGCCGCCGCCGCCGCCACTTGCGCCGCGGCTGCATCCACGGCCGGGCGGCAGGCGGGGTCGAGATGCGCCGAGTGGCCCCCCGAGAGCAGGTCTTCCAACTGCGCGAGTGTGACGGCGCCCGGTGTGACGGTGAGCGGCTCGCTGTTCATCCCTGTCCTCCGAAGATCCGGCGGGCGAGGGGTGCCCAGCCGATGCGCCAGCAAAGCTCGGCCGGATGCTCGATCTCCCACACGGCGAGGTCCGCGCGCATGCCTGCTCGCACCATGCCCCTATCCTGAAGTCCCAAGGCCTGGGCGGCGTTGCGCGTTGCGCCCGCGAGCGCTTCTTCGGGTGTCAGCCTGAAGAAGGTGCAGGCCATGTTCATCGCGAGCAGGAGCGATGCCATGGGCGACGAGCCGGGATTTGCATCCGTTGCGACAGCGATCGGAACGCCTGCCGGCCGCAACCCGTCAACAGGCGGTGCCTGGGTCTCCCGAAGCGTGTAATAGGCGCCCGGCAGCAGGACCGCGACGGTTCCGGCCCGGGCCATGGCGGCGATGCCGTCGGCATCGAGATACTCGATATGGTCGGCCGAAAGCGCGCCATGGCGGGCCGCAAGCGCAGCACCACCGAGGTTGGAGAGCTGCTCGGCATGGAGCTTCACGGGGAGGCCTAAGGCACTGGCCTCCTTGAACAAACGGTCGATCTCGTCGGGTGAGAACGCGATGCTCTCGCAGAAGCCATCCACGGCATCCACCAGCCCTTCAGCCGCCGCGGCGCGCAGGGCAGGCAGGCACACTTCCTCGAGATAATCCCCGCTGCGGCCCTTATACTCGGGAGGAATGGCGTGGGCGCCGAGGAAGCTTGTGACGACATGGACCGGGCGCACCGCGCGCACCTGCCTTGCGGCGCGCAACATGCGCAGTTCGGTCTCAGTATCGAGGCCGTAGCCGGATTTGATTTCGATCGTGCCGACGCCCTCGGCGATCAGCCTGTCGGCCCACCGAAGGGCGTTTGCCACGAGCGCCTCTTCGCTGGCGGTCCGGGTGGCGGTGACGGTGCTGAGGATGCCGCCGCCAGCCGCCGCGATCTCGGCGTAGCTGGCGCCCTGGAGGCGCTGCTCGAACTCCGCGGCGCGGGAGCCCGCATGGACGATGTGGGTGTGACAATCGATGAGGGCGGGGGTGACCATCCGGCCTTCGAGATCGTCGGTCGCTCCGCCGGTGTAGGTGTCCGGCAGCTCGGATGACGGGCCGGCCCAGGCAATCCGGTCACCCTCGATCGCGAGGGTTGCGGCTTCGATCAGGCCATACGCGGCCGGCTGGTTCGGGTCCATCGTGCAGAGGCGGGCATTGGTCAGAAGCCTGACGCCATTGCTCATCGCTGCTCGACCTCCGCCATTGATGCGTGCAGCGTAAGGGCCGGACCGGTCCGGTGCCTAGGGAGAAATCGATGCAGGAAGCTGACGTGCGCGCCGTGCATGCCGGGGCGGCGCTTCTGCCGGAGGGCTGGGCTTCCGACGTGCGGGTAACGATCGCCGACGGATGCATCCGCGACGTCGCGACGGCCGTTCAGGCGGACCCGGGCGACCTGCGGGTCCGCGCTCTCCTGCCATCGCCGGGCAACCTGCACTCGCACAGTTTCCAGCGGGCCATGGCCGGGCGGGGGGAGGCGGCGCGCCCGGGGCAGGACAGCTTCTGGACGTGGCGGGCGCTCATGTACCGCTTCCTCGAGCAGCTCACGCCCGACGATATCGAGGCCATCGCGGCCCAGGTATTCGTCGAGATGCTCGAAGCGGGTTACGCGGCCGTCGGCGAGTTTCACTACCTGCATCATGGGCCGGGCGGTGCGCCCTACGACGACCGGGCGGAGCTTTCGGGGCGCATCGTTGCCGCTGCGGCGGAGACGGGCATCGGGCTCACGCATCTGCCGGTTCTCTATCAGCATGGCGGCGCGCAGCATGCACCGCTCGAGGGCGGGCAGCGCCGGTTCGGTCATGGGCCCGATGCTTTCCTCGCGTTGCTGCAGGACTGTGAGCGCCTTCTCAGCGAGCAACCCGCCGATCATCGCCTCGGGCTTGCCTTCCACTCCCTCAGGGCCTGCGACGAAGCGGCGATGCGTCTGGTGCTCGACGCCCGGCCGTCGGGGACCGTGCACATCCACGCGGCGGAGCAGGTGCGCGAGGTGGCGGAGATCGAAGGCT
>JBCBHB010000088.1:0-8207 GCA_038526025.1 Pseudomonadota bacterium | reverse complement strand
TCTTCGGCCAGGTCTTCTCCATCATCGTGGTCGGTGTCTTCACCTTGTCGAGAAGCGGCACGGTGAAGACCACGATCACACCGCCCACGGCGCCGATCAGGTGCGCACCACCCAGCGAGGGCTGGAGCGGTTCCGCCGTGATCGAGACGAGGCCTGCGAGAGCGCCGTTCAGCACCATCGTGAGGTCGACCTTGCCGTAGAGGATCTGCGTCAGCACCAGTGCCGCGAGTGCACCGCCGGCTGCCGCCGCGTTGGTGTTGGCGAAGATGCGCGACACGTCGGCCACGTCGCCCACAGTGCCCATGGCGAGCTGCGAGCCGCCGTTGAAGCCGAACCAGCCGAGCCACAGGATGAACGTGCCCAGCGTGGCGAGCGGAAGGTTCGAGCCCGGCATCGGGTTCACGCCACCGTCGGTGTACTTACCCTTGCGCGCACCGAGGATGATGATGCCCGCAAGCGCAGCCCAGCCGCCCACGGAGTGCACCACGGTCGAACCCGCGAAGTCCTGGAAGCCGTAGACGCTGTCGAGGAAGCCGCCGCCCCACTTCCAGCTCGCCTGGATCGGGTAGATGATCGCGGTGAGCACGAAGGTGAAGATCAGGAACGGCCAGAGCTTGATACGCTCGGCCACGGCGCCCGACACGATCGAGGCGGTCGCGGCGCAGAACATCAGCTGGAAGAAGTAGTCCGACCCGGTGGAGGCGTAGGAGATGTCGTCCGCTCCATCGGGCGCGACGCCAACGGCCTCGAGCACCGCCACACCGAAGGCGCCGAGATAGCCGCCGGTCTCGTCCGAGCCGATGGACCAGTTACCGAGCGGATACATGAGGTTGTAGCCGATCACGTAATAGCCCACGGCTGCGATCGAGAAGAGCGCCATGTTCTTCGTGCACTGCATCGCCACGTTCTTCGAGCGGACGAGGCCGGCCTCGAGCATGCAGAAGCCTGCAGCCATGAACATCACGAGGAAGCCACCCACGAGGAACAGCACCGAGTTCATGATGAAGATGCCGTCGCGCGGCAGCCCCGTTGCAGCATCCTGAGCCATGGCGGGCGCGGCGAGAAGCGCCGTCGATACCACGGCGAAGATGGCCGTACGGGTGAGGGTTGAAAGCTTGGTCATGGTCCTTGTCATTCCCTGCCTGTCCGAGATCACAGCGCGTCTTCGTCGCGCTCGTCGGTGCGCACGCGGATCGCCTGCTCGATGCCGGTGACGAAGATCTTGCCGTCGCCGATCTTGCCGGTGCGTGCGGTGGTGGAGATCGCCTCGACGACCTTCTCGATCTGGTCGTCAGCGATCACCATCTCGATCTTGATCTTCGGTACGAAGTTCACGACGTACTCGGCGCCGCGATAGATTTCGGTGTGGCCACTCTGGCGGCCGTATCCCTTCACTTCAGAGACCATGAGACCCTGCACACCGATACCGGTTAGGGCTTCGCGGACCTCCTCAAGCTTGAAGGGCTTGATGACGGCGATGACGAGTTTCATTGTTCTCCTCGGACTGTCCCGCGATCCTTAACGATCACACTGCTGCCCCTATCCAAGACGCGTGCCAGAATGGCGGAACCCGGCAAGAAGCCCGGACTCTTGGAGGTTTCCCGATGGAATACGCGTGGAAAGAGGGTGAATGGGTGTATGTTTTGCCTATGAGATAGGCAGTGATCACTTCGTGGGCAGCCAGGTGTATGCAGAGTTTCTGTGCAGCTACGCCCGATCCCGCTAGCGCCAGGGCCCCTGCGTCTTTATTTCTAGGGGCGAGGCAGACGGGCGGGGCGAATGGCAGGCCGAAATCGCAAGGCGTCGTCGGGCGGCCGGCGCGAGCCCGGCAGTGGCCGTGCACCGGCACCGGCCAAGCGTAGCCCGAAACGGGGGCGCCCCGGTTTCGTGGGCCGCATCGTTCGGGGCGCCGTGCTCGGCACGCTGCGCCTCGCCTGGGCCGTCGGCTTCCGCATCGGTCTTGTCGCCGGCGTGGTGCTCGCAGGCGCCACTTTCTACTTCTACACGCAGCTCCCACCGTCCGACGCGCTCTTCGACGGACGCGGCGGTGGCTCGGTCACAATGCTCGACCGTAACGGAAACGTCTTCGCCTGGCGCGGGGAGCAGTATGGCGGCGGGCTGCGGGCGAACCAGGTGTCTCCGCACCTTGTCCACGCCATCGTGGCGACGGAGGACAAGCGCTACTGGGATCACTTCGGATTGGACCCGATCGGTATCGCCCGCGCGGCGGTGGCGAACATCAGAGCCGGCAGGCTTGTCCAGGGCGGCTCAACGCTCACGCAGCAGACCGCGAAAAACACCTTCCTGACGGCCGAGCGTAGTCTCGAGCGTAAGCTCAAGGAGGTGCCGATGGCCCTCGCGCTCGAGCTCAAATACACGAAGGAGGAGATCCTCTCGATCTACCTCAACCGGGTTTACCTCGGCGCCGGCACGTACGGTTTCGAGGCCGCATCGCAGCGGTACTTCGGCAAATCGGCGCGGCTTCTTGTGCCTGCGGAGGCCGCGATGCTGGCGGGCCTTCTCCGCGCCCCTTCGCGCTATGCCCCCACGGCGAACCTGGCGGCGGCGCAGGGGCGGGCGAACGTGATCATCCGGCTCATGGAGGAGCAGGGCTACCTGTCCGACACGCAGGTCGTCACCGCACTCGCCAACCCCGCCGTGCTCAGCCAGGCGGCGGCAGCGCGTGCCGGCGGATACTTCGCGGATTGGGTGATGGAGCAGGCCCCTGCCTTCCTGTCCTCCGAGACGACCGAGGACGTGACCATCGCCACGACCTTCGACCCGGATGTCCAGCGCGCTGCAGAGGCTGCCGTTGCGAAGGTGTTCGAGACCAAGGTGCGGGAGGGCAGCACGGCCCAGGCTGCGGTTGTCATCATGACGTCCGACGGCGCTGTGCGTGCCATCGTGGGTGGGCGAGAAGCCGGCGTGGGCCAGTTCAACCGCGCCACACAGGCGCTGCGCCAACCGGGCAGTGCCTTCAAGCCGGTTGTCTATGCTGCCGGTCTCGACGCCGGCATGCGCCCCAGCGACGTGTTCGAGGATGCGCCGGTCACCGTGGAGGGCTGGTCGCCTGAAAACTACACCCGCCGCTTCAAGGGGCCGGTATCGCTGACCGAGGCGTTGGCCGAGAGCATCAATACAGTCGCCGTCCGCGTGAGCGAGCGCGCCGGTCGCGGGAATGTTCGGGCGCTGGCGCAGGACATGGGCTTCTCCGATGGTCTTGCTCCGGGGCCGGCAATCGCGCTGGGCACGACGGAGACGACACTCGTCGAACTCACCGGGGTCTATGCCACCATCGCTCAGGACGGTTTGAAGGCGTCGCCATACGGTATTCGTTCCATCCGGCTCCGAGGCGAGGAGACGCCGCTGCTCGAGAACCGCGGTGGGCCTGGCGGGAAGGCGCTCGAGCCCTGGGTGGCCAGGACGCTCGGGCAGATGATGATGTCGGTGGTCGAGGCCGGCACGGGCGGCAGGGCGCGCCTGCCGGGCCGCGAGGTCGCGGGCAAGACCGGTACGTCCCAGAACGCACGCGATGCATGGTTCGTCGGCTATACGGCCGACTATGTGGCCGGCGTCTGGATGGGGAACGATGACAACACGCCGCTTACAGGCGTCACCGGTGGGGGGCTTCCTGCCGAGATCTGGCGCGAGGCGATGCTGGGGATCCACGAAGGTCTGCCCGCGCGCGCGCTGCCGAAGCCGGGCCGGGGCTTCGGCACGCCGGTTGCGCGCGTCGATGCGCGTGCCAGCGAGCCTTCCGCCCGCCAGCAACCCTCGACCGACAGTGGCGGCGTCGTCAGCCGGCTGATCGGTGGCCTCTTCGGTGGTGGCGGAGATGAAGCGAGCCGCGGCGATGGCGGAGACTTCAAACCTTTCATGTCGGGCGACCGCTAGGGCCTGCCCGCCTTACGCGTCGAACTGCCAGGCATGCAGATCGCGCCCTTCGCGGCGGAGCCAGGCGCGCCGCGGCGCATAGTCCGGCATCAGGCGCGCAACATGGGCCCAGTAGCGCGGCGAGTGGTTCATCTCTCGAAGATGCGCCGCTTCGTGTGCGGCCACATAGTCCTGCACCTCCACCGGCGCCATCGCCAAGCGCCAGGACAAGGAGATGCGGCCGGCCGAGGTGCAGGACCCCCAGCGCGAGCGTGTGTCCCTCAGCGAAACCGCCGTCGGCTCCCGCCCCAGCGCCTCCGCGAAGTGATGAACGGCCGGGACAAGCCGTGCCCGCGCCCGCTCCTTCAGCCACGCGGCGACCGCAGGCCCGGGTTTCGGTCCGCGAGGCAGCACCAACCGGCCTTCGACGAGCCTCGGTGCACCTCGATGCGTGCCGGCGACGAGTGGCACGGGCACGCCATCGACGGGAAGAAGGGCATCCGGAACGGCCCGTCGGTCCTCGGGCTGTTGCGCCAGTGCTCGCGCCAGCCAACCGCGGTGCTCGTGCAGGAACGCCTCCACCTGCCTGAGCGGGACGCCAGGCGGCATCGTCAGCACCGCGCCCTTCCCGGCGCCCGCCAGACGCAGCGTGAACCGACGGGCGCGCGCATTGACGCGCAGCGACACTGTCACGGGAGGCTCGGAAAGCACGAGCGCCGGTGGCAGAGGCTGCGGTTTGCTGAAGAGGCGACGGATGCTCATGACCCGCGCCCCGAGGATGAGCGCTTAACCGCGCACCATGCGGCGATGGGCGCGCACGAAGTCGCGGATACGGGGCTGGATATGCATGCGGAAGCGCGAGCCATTGAACACGCCGTAATGCCCCACCTTGGGCTGCGTCCAGTGCATCTTCTGCTGCTCGTCCAGATTGGTGAGGAGGCCATGCACCGCCTCGGTCTGCCCGCGGCCCGTTATGTCGTCCTTCTCGCCCTCGATGGTCATCACCGCAATGTCGCGGATCTTGGAAAGATCGACGCGCCGATCGCAGACAACCATCTTGCCCTTCGGCAGATCATGGCGCTGGAACACCTTCTCGACCGTCTCGAGATAGAACTCGGCAGTCAGGTCCATCACGGCGAGATACTCATCATAGAACGCCGAGTGGGCCGCAGCACTGTCTCCATCGCCTCGGACAAGGTTGCGGAACTGCTCCACATGGGCATCCACATGCCGGTCGAGGTTCATCGACATGAAACCCGAGAGCTGCAGGAACCCCGGATAGACGCGGCGCAGGAAGCCTTGGTTCGGCCAGGGGACGAGACCGATGCAGTTCTTCTCGAACCAGCTGAGCGGCTTCTCCTCAGCCAGGCGCGTCGGCTCCGTCGGGCTGATGCGCGTATCGATGGGGCTGCCCATTAGAATGATCGAGGAAGGGCGCACCGGCTCCTTGTCCTCCGACATGAGCGCAGCCGCGCAGATCACCGGCACACCGGGCTGGCAGACCCCCATGATAGAGACGCGCTCGCCATCGGCCGCGAGGAAGCGCGTGAAGTCCCGGATGTAGTCGACGTAGGACGACAGGTCGAAGCGACCCTCCGAGATCGGCACATCGCGCGCATCGGTCCAGTCGGTCACATAGACCTCGTGCTCCGGCAGCATCGCTTCGACCGTGCCGCGCAGGAGCGTCGCGAAATGCCCCGACATCGGCGCAACCATCAGGATCTTCGGGTCGTTCCGCGCCTGCGCCAGCGTCGCGTCGCGTTTGAAGTGAACAAGCCGGCAGAACGGCTTCTCGAGCACGACCTCTTCAACGACCGGCACCTGCTCGCCCTGGATCTCCACCTCGTCGATCCCGAACTCCGGCTTCCCGTAGCGCCGGGTGGCGTTGACGAACATCTCGCAGGCCGCCGCATAGGCACGGACCGGCAGCGCTTCTTTCATGGGGAAGAACGGGCTCGAGAGCATCTGCGAGGAGAGACGCGCGGCGGTGCGCATGGGCCCCATCGCGGCGTGGGTCATCTCATAGGCGTGGTACAGCACCGTTGCGCTCCCCGGGGTCGTTAGCTTCGGCCGGACAGTATGACGTACCGGTGAATGACACAATGCTGCATTTTGCAGTGCAACAAAGCGACAATGCGACCAGTCGGCCATGTGCCGTTTGACAGGCAGCGCGCGATGTGGCACCGCACCGCTCTTTCCGGAACATCTTCGGGAGCTCTCGATGCCGAAGCCCGAATGGGGCGTGAAGCGCACCTGTCTCACTTGCGCGGCCCGCTTCTACGATATGATGCGCGACCCGATCATCTGCCCGTCCTGCGGTGCGGAGTTCGATGCGACCGTCGCCACCACGAAACCGCGTCGGTCCAAGGCGCCGGCGAAGGCTGCCGCTGCCGCTGCAGCGCCGCTCGTCGAGGTCGAGGACGATACCGACGAGGAGGAGGACTCGGACAAGTCGGACAGCGATGACGACGAGGAAGAGGCCACCGTCGTCGAGGAAGATCTCGAGATGGGATCGAGCGGCGACGAGGACGACGATGTCGGTGACGACAGCGACGATGAGGACGTCGAGGTCGACGACGAAGAGGAGGAGGACGAGCTGGGCGACTACGACAGCGACGTGCTCCTCGACGATGATGAAGAAGATAGCGATGACCTCGAAGGGTTGGGCGGTGAGCGCAAGCCCGGCGAGGATGACGATACCTGAGCGCCTCCGGGCGGGGCGGCTGGACAGGGAGGGGGACACACGATTCCCCCTTGCCCTCGCCGGCAGCCTCGCTTAAGTCGCTCCGCGTGGGGGCCATAGCTCAGTTGGGAGAGCGCTTGAATGGCATTCAAGAGGTCAGGGGTTCGACTCCCCTTGGCTCCACCACCCCTCACGTCCGCTGCCTGATCACCCCCTAACATGCTGAATGGTAACGATGTTTTCGGGGTTCTAGGTCCTGTTTCCCGGCAGTAGGCGAGGCGCTCGGAGAACCCCAGCCTGAGGACCAGTCTGCGCAGCTCTGGACGGCCGGAAGCCCAGACTTTCCAGGGGTTTGCGAAGAACTGGAGGGCGGGTTCTAGATTCTCGGCGGGTGTGCCCTTGGGCACGCCGACGGTGGCCAACTGATCCTCCATTCTGAGCCTGTCGGTCTCAAGCCTTTCGATGCGCCGCTCATAGGCGCGGACCGCGGTCGTGCTGGCGGCATCGGCGATGGTGTCGAGGAAGCCGTCGATCTGCTTCTCGATGCTGGCGATCTCACGGCGGAGTGCGGTTCGCATCTCCGTCACCTGCGTGCGCCGCAGCTCCCAGGCATGCAGGAACATCTCGCGGACGAGCGTGACGAGCGCTTTGGTGGGACGCATCTCCCGCAGGAGCGCTTCGAAGTCGCCCTCCAGCTTGTCGCGGCGGATCGACTTGCCGTAGCTCGCGCAGCCCTTGGTGTGGCAGCAGTAGTAGGCGAAGAGCCCGCCATGCCGGCCACGTGACTGGCTCGAATAGAGCGGGCGCTCGCAATCGGCGCAGGTGACGAAGCCGCGAAGCGCGAAGAGACCGCCGAGATCCTTTCGCGCCGGAGCGTAGGCATTGCCGTTGAGCCGCTGCTGGATCTTCTCGAAGGTGGCGAGGTCGATCAGCCCTTCATGCTGCCCCTTGCGCCGAGAGATGCCCCAGCTCGGGGCTTCGACATAACCGGCATAGAGCGGCTGCGTGAGCATCCGCTTCACGTATTCGAAGAGCACTTCGCCGGACTTGGGCTTCGGGAAGGCGGGCTCGGCATCGAGGAAGCGCTTCACCTCGCCCTGCGAGCGGAACCGTCCGCTGGCATAGCCTTCTAGGGCCTCCTGAACGATGGACGCCAGTGGCTCATCGCGAACAAGGATCCGGCCATGGCCCCGCGATCGCTCATAGCGATAGCCGCGCGGTGGCTGCGATACGACGGCATAGCCGCGCTCCAGCCGCGCCGACATCTTCTGGATGACCTGCCGTCGGTTCTGCTTGCGCTCGAGCTCGCCCTGAGCGGCGATGATGGTCTCGACGAACTCGCCCTCGGGCGTGTCCTCGAAGCGGAAGTTCAGGCATTCGGGCGTCGCCCCGTGCCTGTCGAGGGTGCGGCGGAGCTTCTTGTGGAACTCGATATCGCGGGAGAAGCGCTTGAGGTCATCGAAGACGATGACGAAGTCGGTCTCGCGGCGGGCTTCGAGATAGGCCAGCAGCGCCACCATGCCGGGGCGGTTCATGAAGTCGCCCCCGCCCGAAGCATCGTCCGGGAACACGGCCTCGACCTCGTAGCCACGGGCTTCGGCGTACTGGCGACAACGATGCTCCTGGCTCTCGAGACCGGAGCCCTCCGCTG
>JBCBHB010000087.1:0-8219 GCA_038526025.1 Pseudomonadota bacterium | reverse complement strand
GCTGGGCGACCTCGAAGGTGATCTCCACGCTGTCATACATGCCCTCGCCCGTTGTCCCGACGACACGCTGGACGTCGCCACGCTTGCTCGCGAGGAGGCAGGCGATGGCGTCCCGGATGAGGTCGAAAGACGTGGCCTGGCGAAGATCGAAGCTCTCGACCGGGGCGGGGAAGCCGGTGCCCTGGAGCGCGAGAATGCGCCGGCCCTCCTTCTGCACCACGATGTTGAGGGCATCGGCGGTGTCCAGAAGCTCGTCCTGCAGCGCGCCGTCGGCCCGGCCGCCTGGTGCGGCCATCACGGTCAGGGCGGCGATCTCGGCGCGGACGAGGCGTTCTTCGAGGAAGCTCTTCCGGAACTGCGCGACGGACGGCACGAAGATCGCGACCTCCACCGCCATGACGACGAGGATGGTCAGCAGCAGCAGCCTGGCAGAGATGCCCGTGATCAACCGTAAAGCTCCGCAGCCCGGGAGGCGCGAGATGCCCCCCGAGAGATGTCGCCGAGATCAGCCCAGCTTGGCAAGAAGGCGGACCATGCGCTTGACGAAGGCGCTCTCGAACAGGCGGGGGGCATAGTAGGCGCCCGCTGCGCGTTTCGTGACCTCGCCGAGCGTGGGGTAGGGGGCCACCATGCCTGCGACAGCGCCGATCTTCTGGCCGTTGGCGATGGCAAGCGCCCAAGGGTGGATGATCTCGCCCGCTGCAGGACCCACGATGCTGGCGCCCAGGATCTTGCCCTTTCGGCCTGTCATCACCTTGATCAGGCCGGCGGTGGTGCCGTCGGCGATCGCACGGTCGTTCCCTGCGAACTCGAAGCGCGAAACCTCGACCTTGTCGCCATGCCGCTCCTTGGCCTGCGCTTCGGTGAGGCCGACCTGCGCGAGTTCAGGATCGGTGAAGGTTGCCCAGGGAATGTGATCTGTCTTCGCCGTCACGGGCATGCGGAAGAGTGCGTTCCGGATGACGAGGCCGGCGTGATAGTTGGCGACATGCGTGAACTGGAGCCCGCCCGCAACGTCGCCGATGGCATAGACCTTCCGGTTGGAGATCGAGCGGAGACCTTTGTCGACCTTGATGCCGCGCCGGTCATGCTCGATGCCCGCTTCGTCGAGCCCCATATCCGCGACATTTGCGGCGCGGCCAACGGCGAGGAGAAGGTGGGTGCCGGTGACCTCTTCGCCGCCGCCGAGATGGAGCGTGACGGCGCCGGCGCTTCCGGAGACGCGCTCGACCTTAGCTCCTTCGCGGATGTCGATGCCCTCTCCCCGCAGTTTCTCGAGGGCGATGGCGGCGAGTTCCGGATCGTCCTTCCCGAAGGCCTTGGCGGCTTCGAGCACGGTCACGTCGCTACCGAGGCGGCGGTGGGCCTGCGCCTGCTCAAGGCCAATGGGACCGCCGCCGATGACGAGCAGGTGGCCCGGCAGTGCCCGGTTCTCCCAGAGGCTCTCGTTGGTGAGGTAGGGCACGCCTTCGAGCCCGGGAATGGGGGGCACGAGCGGGGCCGACCCCGTTGCCACCACAAACCGGCGGGCGCGGATCGTGGAGCCGCCGGCCTCCACCACATCCGGCGCCGTGAAGCGGCCGCGGGCTCGGATGACCGTGCATCCGAGTTTCTCGAACCGTTCCTCGCTGTCATGCGGCGCGATGGTGGCGATGGCGCCCGCGACGTGATCCATGACCTTCGCATAGTCCACCACAGGCTCGTTCGCAGCGACGCCGTAGGGCGCGGAGGTGCGATGGGCATGGGCTTTCTTCGCGGCGGCGATGATGGCTTTCGAGGGCACGCAGCCGTAGTTCAGGCAGTCCCCGCCCATCTTGTGGTCTTCGATCAGCACCACGCTGGCGCCCATCTGGACCGCGCCGGCAGCGACCGAGAGGCCGCCGGAGCCCGCGCCGATGATGCAGAGATCCGGAGTGAGCGTCTCGGGGATGTCGCGCATGGCAGCCTCCTTCGGGCTTGTCGGTCAGGGCTTGCGGAAGCGCTTGATGATGAGCGGCAGCGCCGCGAGAAGCGCGAGGCCGACCAGCGGGCCGAGCACCTCCGGCGAGAAGATGATACCGAGATCCGGTGTCTCGCCCTTGTCGATCAGCGCGCCCACGCCGTTGCCGATGGAGCTGTAGACCGCCGCGCCCGGAATGATGCCCACGAAGGTCGTCCAGGCGAAGGTGCGCAGCGGCACGCCCAGGAACGCCGGCGCAAGGTTGGCCACGAAGAACGGTATGGCCGGCACGAGGCGCATGATGAGCAGGTAACTCACCGCGCCCTCCTGAAAGCCTTTCTCGATTCGCGTGAGCCAGCTGCCCGCCTTCTCCTTCAGCGTCTCGCCCAGCGATGTGCGCGCGGCGAGGAAGATCAGGATCGCGCCGATGGTCGCCCCGGTGACCGAGAGCGCCGTGCCGAACCATGTTCCGAACAGAAAGCCGCCGGTGATGGTGAACCAGACCGCGCCCGGTACGGAGAAGGCGGTGGCGACGGCATAGGCGAGAACGAACACAGCGATCGTCGCCACCAGGTTCTCGTCCCGCCAGCCCAGCAACGCGTCGCGGTTGTCGGCCAAGGTCTGGAAGCTGAGATAGTCGCCGAGGAAGAAGATCGCCGCACCGGCGCCGAGCGCGATCAGCGCGAGCGGAAGCCAGCGGGCGAGGCCCTGCTTCTGCGTTTTCGCCTCTCCGACAGCCCCGGGGGACCCTGCATTCTCTGCCGTTTCATCGGCGGTCTCGATCATGGTCATGGGTCCTCTCCCGATGGCCAGGGGCGCAGCGGCCCAGATGTCGCGTTGCAATGCGATAAAGGGCGGCCGCATGCGCTTGACCATGGCTCTCACAGCGGCTTGAAGCGCTTGTGCTAGAGTGAAATGTTTCGCGCCGGCCTGACGTCGAGGCGCCGCTGCCCATTGACACCGCCGGGAGGCGCGGGTATCGGCAGCGGCTCTCGGACAGGACCGCCCGCGCCGCCGTTCTCGGCCGGCCGCGAGCATTGGATTTGGAGACACGCGATGAAGCGCACCTATCAGCCGAGCCGCCTCGTGCGTAAGCGCCGTCACGGCTTCCGCTCGCGCATGGCGACGAAGAACGGCCGCAAGATCCTCAACCGCCGTCGTCGCCAGGGCCGCAAGAGCCTCTCGGCGTAAGGGCGCCGGACTGCCCATGGCGCTGCCGGCGAGCCTGAAGAAGCGGCGCGACTTTCTCGCGGCCGCCAGGGCACGTCGGCACGCGGCGCCCGGTGTGCTGTTGCAGGCGCGCCGCCGGGCGGAGGGCGAGGACGCATCGGATGGGCGCCAGGCGCCCGTTCGCGTCGGCTACACCTGCTCCAAGAAAGTCGGAAACGCCGTCACCCGGAACCGCGCCAAGCGCCGGTTGCGCGAGGCGGCCGCTTGTCTGCTGCCAGAAGCGGGCAAGCCCGGCTGGGATTATGTGCTGATCGGGCGCGCCGGCAGCACCATCGATCGGCCGTTTGAAGCGCTGATCGGCGATCTGCGCGATGCGCTCGCGCGTGTCCATGCCCCCCGAAAGCCGAAACCGGCCCGCGATGTGCGGAAGCTGTGAGGACCGGCCGCTCTGGCGCGGGCCGCGCATGGGCGGGCCGCTGGCCATTGTGATTGCGCTGCCGATCAGGGCCTATCGTCTGGTTCTGAGCCCCTGGGTCGGCATGCATTGCCGCTTCCGGCCGACCTGTTCTGAATACGCGCTTGAGGCCCTCGCGACGCACGGTGCGTGGCGAGGCACGCTTCTCACCCTCCGGCGTCTTGCCCGCTGCCGCCCGGGCGGTGGCGATGGCTGGGATCCCGTGCCACCGCGCGGTCAGGTAGAGTCCCAGGAATAGAGCGTCGCGTCGAACCTACGGTCGCGCAGGGCGGCTGCGGGAACGAGCCAGTGCGCCTCGCCCGCATCGCCCCACATGATCGCCTCGTCCGAGCCGAGTTTCAGAAGCGTTCGGTCATACTCGGCATGGGTCTCCGCGCTGCGGATGTCGTACTGCGTGAACTCCGGATGGCCACCGACATGGTGTGCGGGATGCGCGTCATTCAGGGTGTCGAGAAACAGCTCCAGCGCCTCCTCGCCTTGGCGCTCCCACAGGGGTTCGATCATGGGCAGCACCCGCCAGTCCTCGACCGAGGGCAGCACCTGAGCCGCCTCGAAGCCGAGGCGCCGCCCGTGCTCGCCAATGCTGCGGTCCTGGAACGGCGCGTTGCGCGAGACAGGGCCGAGAACGGGGCCACCACCGCTTGCCGTGGGCCAGAAGTCGATATGCACGCCTGCGCCCGGCGAGGAGGGGAAGCTGCAGCCGAGGACGTTGCTGTCGCCCACAAAGATCTGCAGCAGGCCGCTGTCGGGAAAGTCCGGCAGCGGCGGCATCTCGGCGAAGTTGAGCTGGGCGAGAAATAGCATCGGCTTGCGCTTCCAGACCGGCCACTCCGTTCCCGCCGGGCGCCAGGCCGGGCCGCCGAGGGCGCTCTGCGTCGCGTCCGAAACCGGCTTGCGGCCGATCTCGATCACGGCTGCGGGCAGTGCCAGCGAGGTCATCCGCGCCTTGAGATCGGCAAGGTCCGCGTCGCCGATCGGACCGCTGCCCCGTCCTGTCGCCATCACCGTCGTCCTTGTTCCAGTCGTCGGATCACCGTACCAAGCAGGCATGCTCGATGCGACCGACGATATCCTCGCGCGGCTCTACGCCGATGCGCCCGACAGTCTTGAGTTCCGTAAGCTCAGGAAGCGGCTGCTGCGGGAGGTGCGGGAGGCGATGGGCGCCTATGCGATGGTGCGGGAGGGGGACCGCTGGCTCGTCTGCCTCTCCGGCGGCAAGGACAGCTACACGCTGCTCGCCGTGCTGCTGGAGCTCAAATGGCGCGGTCTTCTGCCGGTCGACCTTCTGGCCTGCAACCTCGACCAGGGGCAGCCGGGCTTTCCGGCCACGGTGCTGCCCGCGTTTCTGGCTAAGCTCGGCGTGCCGCACCGGATCGAGTACCAGGACACCTACTCCGTGGTGGTCGACAAGGTGCCCTCGACCAAGACCTATTGCAGCCTCTGTTCGCGCCTGCGCCGGGGGCATCTCTACCGCATCGCGCGGGAGGAGGGCTGCCGGGCCGTGGTGCTCGGTCATCACCGGGACGACATCCTCGAGACCTTCATGCTCAACCTCTTCCACGGCGGGCGGCTGGCGGCGATGCCGCCCAAGCTGCTGAACGAGGAGGGCGACGTACAGGTGCTCCGCCCCCTCAGCTACGTGGCCGAGGCGGACTGTGCGCGGTTCGCGAAGGCCATGCAGTTCCCGATCATTCCCTGCGACCTGTGCGGCAGCCAGGAGGGGCTTCAGCGCGCCCAGGTGAAGGCGATGCTCGACGACTGGGAGCGTCGCAGCCCCGGCCGCCGCCAGGTGATGTTCCGCGCCCTCTGCAACATCCGCCCCAGCCAGCTGCCGGACGCTGCGCTCTTCGATTTCCTGAATTTGGGAGAGCGGGATGACACCAAGCCACCGGAAGCTGCGCAGTGCCCCTTGGACTGAGCGAAGCTTGACGATAAGTGCCTGCGGGACGTGAGGACCGGAGGGGCGCATGTTCGGCGACGGCAACAAGGATGAGACGCGCAACCTGATACTGGCGGCCGTGCTCTCCATGGGCGTGGTGTTTGCCTGGTATGCGCTGTTCCCGCCGCCCGAGCCGCCGCGGGAGCCGCTGACGGCGGAAGGCCAGGCAGGCTCGGAGGGGCAGGGTGTCGTGGTGAGCGGGACCGGTGCGGGTGCCGCGGGGCCTGCTCAGGCGCTCGACCGGAACGCAGCGCTCGAGCGCTTCGAGCGGGTGCCGATCGTCTCCGATGCGGTGACGGGCTCCATCGCGCTGACGGGCGGCAGGCTCGACGACCTGCATCTCGAATACTACCGCGAGACGCTGGAGCCCGGTTCGGACACGGTGGTGCTGCTAAACCCCACGGCCGGCCCCAACCCGTACTACGCCGTCTATGGCTGGCTGCCGACGCAGGGCGGGAACCCCGGCGAGCTGCCGGGTGCCAACACGGCCTGGGAGCTGGCCGAGGGCGATGCGCTGACGCCCGAAAGGCCCGTGACGCTCGAATGGACGAACGAGGCCGGCCTGATCTTCCGCCGGACCTATGCGCTCGACGACCGGTACATGGTCACGCTCACGCAGTCGGTCGAGAACACCTCCGACGTGCCCGTAAGCCTCGCGCCCTATGGCTACCTTGCCCGGCGCGGAGAGCCGGAGACGACGCCGTTCTTCATCCTCCACGAGGGCGTGGTGGCGATGACGGACGGTACCCTGACGGAGCTGTCCTACGGCGATCTCGAGGAACTGGCGCCGAACCAACTCGAGGGTGGGCTCGCCGAGTCGGTTCTGGTGAACCAGGACGGCTGGCTGGGCTTCACCGACAAATACTGGATGACGACGCTCATCCCGCCCGCCGGGCAGCCCTTCGAGGCGGTCTATAAGGCGATCGTGGGCCAGGGCGCCATCGAGTACCGCACCGAGATGCGCCTGCCTGTAGCGGTCATCGAGCCGGGGTCCACGGAGACGGTCGAGACCCGTCTCTTTGCGGGCGCCAAGGAGCTCAACACGATCTCCGATTATGGCGAGAACCTCGGCATCGTGAACTTCGTCGACAGTATCGACTGGGGCTGGTTCTACTTCCTCACCAAACCCATCGCCTGGGCGCTGAACTTCATCAACGGCATCATCGGTAACATGGGCTGGTCGATCATCGTCCTCACGCTGGTGATCAAGACGCTGCTCTTCCCGCTTGCCTACAAGTCCTATGTGGCGATGGGCCGGATGAAGAAGCTGCAGCCGGAGATGGAGAAGCTGAAGGAGCGGGCCGGCGACGACCGTATGAAGCTCCAGCAGGAGATGATGGCGCTCTACAAGAAGGAGAAGGTGAACCCGGCTGCGGGCTGTCTCCCGATCCTGGTGCAGATCCCCATCTTCTTCGCGCTCTACAAGGTGCTGTTCGTCACCATCGAGATGCGGCATGCGCCGTTCATGCTCTGGATCGACGACCTCTCGGCGCCCGATCCGACCTCGTGGCTCAACCTCTTCGGGATCCTGCCCTACGATGTGAGCTGGGCGCCCGAGATCATCTCCATCGGTGTCTTCCCGGTGTTGATGGGTGTCACGATGTGGATGCAGCAGCGGCTGAACCCTGCACCCACAGACCCCACGCAGCAGATGATCTTTGCGTGGATGCCGTGGATGTTCATGTTCATGCTCGGCTCCTTCGCCTCTGGCCTGGTGATCTACTGGACGGCGAACAACGTGCTCACCTTCGCCCAGCAATACGCGATCATGCGTAGCCAGGGCGTGGAGGTGGACTTCTTCGGGAACGTGAAGGCCAGCATCAAGCGGCTGGTGAAGAAGGAGCCCCCACCGGAGGAGAAGCCGGCGACCCAGCCCGATGCCGAGTTCGTCGACGATGACGTAGCGCTACCGACCATCGACGACGATGATCAGAAGACTGACAGCGGTGAAGGCTCCGCCGAGAAGGGCGACGGCGCGTCGCGCGACGATGGCGGCTCGGGCAACGGGCGGCGCGGCGGCAATCGCCGCGGCTCGGGCGGTGGCAAGGCCCGGAACAGGCGGCGGCGCTGATGGGAACCCTGGCCGAGATCTGGCGCCACCCGGTGAAGGGCGTGAGCGCTGAGCGTATCGCAGAGGTTGCCCTGGCCGCCGGGGCGCCGTTTCCGCATGACCGCTGCTGGGCCATCGCCCATGGCGGCAGCGATTTCGACGCAGCCGCGCCCGAATGGGTGCCGCGCCGCAACTTCGTGGTGCAGGCTCATACGCCTGAGCTGGCTCGGACGGCGGCGCGGTATGACGATGCGGCCGGGCAGCTCACGCTGTCGCATCCGGATCACGGCTCGGTCACGCTCGAGCCCGGCACGCCCGAGGGGGATGCGGCGCTGACGGCATGGATCGCCCCCATCGCCACCGAGCGCCAGCCGGGACCCTACCGCGCGGCCTCCCTGCCCAATGGGCAACACCTGTCGGACATGCCGCAAAACTACGTCTCGATCCTGTCGCTCGCCTCGCTGCGGGCGCTGGGCGAGCATCTGGGCCATCCGATGCAGGTACGCCGCTTCCGCGGCAACCTTTGGCTCGAGGGACTGGCGCCCTGGGAAGAAGAGGCGTGGGTCGGGCGGGAGATCGCTATCGGCGACGTGCGCTTCAGGGTGGATGAACCCATCGGCCGCTGCCGGGCGACAGAGGCGTCGCC
>JBCBHB010000086.1:0-8223 GCA_038526025.1 Pseudomonadota bacterium | reverse complement strand
GCGCCAAGGCAGGCCTCCCCGCCGGTGGCGGCTGTCAGGGGTGGGGCGCGATCAGTTCGCGCGTTCGACGTATTCGAAGGTCTCGGTGTTGACCACGATCTTCTCGTCCTGGCCGACAAAGGGCGGCACCATCACGCGCACGCCATTGTCGAGCACCGCGGGCTTGTAGCTGTTTGCCGCCGTCTGGCCCTTCACCACAGGCTCCGTCTCGGCGATCGTGCAGGTCACCTTCTCGGGCAGCGTGGCGGAGAGCGCCTCGGCCTCGTAATACTCGATCTGCACCGTCATGCCGTCCTGCAGGAAGGGGCGCCGGTCGCCCAGGATATCCGCGGGCAGCTCGATCTGCTCGAAGGTCTCATTGTCCATGAACACCAGCATGTCGTCCTGCTGGTAGAGGAACTGCTGGTCCTTCTGCTCGAGGCGGACACGCTCGACCTTGTCCGCCGAGCGGAAGCGTTCGTTGAGCTTCGAGCCGTTGCGCAGGTTCTTCATCTCGACCTGCGCGAAGGCGCCGCCCTTGCCGGGCTTCACATGGTCGGTCTTGACCGCGACCCAGAGCCCCCCGTTGTGCTCGAGAATATTCCCGACCCGGATCTCGTTCCCATTGATCTTCGGCATAACGCTCTCCCGCCCAACGACGCCGCGCCTATACCCCCCCAACCAATCACCGGCAAGCCCGAGCGCCCTCGACGACGGTGTCAGTCGGTTATAGGGGTAGACCTAGAATGCGCAGCGCCGCGATGATGATCGTCCCGGCCTTGCCGGAGACCGCCAACTCGATTGCTCCGAGCGCACCGCCAGCGACGCTCATGCCGCCGAGAATGCGCCACTTGTACTCGACGAACTTGCCAACCGTTGCCCAGAAGCGGACGCCGATCCCCTTTGCCTGCGGCAGCAGGCGGTCTCGCTCCTCGCCTTCAACCGCAAGGTCGATGCTCTCCAGCAAGGATTTCGCCATGGCGCCCTGCCGGGCGGCCAGTCCCACAAGGTCTGGAGGCAGGCTCGGCGCGTTGTCGTCGTCAAGCGCCTCAACGAGGTCGGGCATCAACGAAAGCAGCTCGCGCGCCGAGCGCCCCTCGGCAAGCGGCTGATCGCCAGCCGCGGCGTTCCGCATACTGACCCACGAGTGATACGCCTCGATGAAGTCGCCGTGCGAGGCGACCAGTCGACGGACACGGATGGTGAGGTATTCCGAGAGCGGCGCCATGATCATATCGGACGACGCCGCCGACTGCAGGACGCTGCCATACTCGTCGAGCAATGCGGGGTTCGCGGCGTCAGGTCCCTTTGCTGCTTCCTCTGCGTAGTAGCTGATGTCGAGACGAAACGTTTCCCTGATGTTCGGCTTCTCTTCCTGGATTCCGGCCAGCAGCGTCTTGGAGCTTTCGCCCAGAGCGCTGAGGCGGGAGCGCCAGTCGAACTCCTGCCGCGGCCCCTCCAACCGGGGCGCATCCGCCCGGCGGGGGAGCATGCGAACCTCTCCGCTCACCGGATCGGTTGAGAACTCTCCGAGCGAGTAGTTGAGCGACGGATGGGCAAAGGCTTCTTCGGCGGAAGCGGAGGGCAGATCGTCGTCCCTGCTTTTCTCATCGAAAGAGGCGGCGGAGGACGATCCTTCGTGCCGCTCGATGATCTCCTTGATCTTGGCGTTGACGGCCGCGGGGCCGGCTTCCCAATCGATCTCGGGGCTGGTGACGCGTTCGTATTCGAGGGCGGGGTTGCCGGGGTCGCCGCGGAGGCGGGCTTCGTACCACTCGGTCCACACCTCCCAGTGCTCGCCCTCGCGCGCGAGCAGGCGCGCCTTGAGGGCACCCCAGGCGTCCTGGAGCGCGTGTGGCATGCGCTCATCCATCCAAAGCGGCCGGCGCGCCAACCCCGCAGCGGTTAACCCACCGAAGATCGCGGTGGCGTCGGCGGCGTTGGCAGTGCCAACGCTCCCAAGATTGGCGGCGTCGACGGCAGCTGTTGCCGCGATGAAGGCCTCGGAAACGCGGGTGCCCGCGGCGGCGGCTTCGAAGACGACTACAGCTGCTTCTTGAGCAGCTACGGTAGCAGCGCTAACGGCGTCGTCGGGGGCCTTCGTGACGGTTTCTTTCGCGTGGCTCGCCGCGAGGTTGGCTGGGAGGGTGAGAACGGACGTGGCCGCGCTTAAGTGGTCTGCGCCAGTGATCGGCCAGGTAGCCCCAACCCAGGGCACAGCCGTCGCGCGGAGCGGCGGCAGTAAGATAGCACCCGGCGCACCGTCTCGCTCATTCCGACCCAGCACGGGAGTGACCCGAAGAGCCGCGCGCGAGGCCAAGGCCATCAAAGCGTTGCGGCTGTAAGTCGCTCCTCCCAGCACACTATGCCGCTTGCCGAAATCTTCAGGGGGAGGCGGGCCGAGGACGCGGTTGAAGGCGTCTGCGATGTCGTCCGCCCGCTGGGCGCGGTCACCCTGCTCCAGCAGGGCCTGCCGAAGGTCGAGTAGGCGGCCTTCGGACCCCAGCGCTTCCAAGACCTTCAGGTAGCGACAGTCGATCTGGAGGGTTTCGGGGGCGATGTCCGCAAGGTTTCGGCCGAGGCCAAGCTTCAACGCCAGCTCGAAGTCACCCACATTCGGGTAGAGCGACATCAGCAGACCGCGCAGCGGCCAGAGGTCGAGTTGGCGGCGGAGCAGTGGTTCTTCGAAGCGGGGCGGGTCGCTGGGGGGCATGGGGTAATCCGGTCAACGCGAATGGGGCATCATTGCCCGTGCCGGCCCCAGCGTCGAGGCTTCGGCGCTCAGAAACTGTCCTTGCGGTGGCGGATTTCGCTGAAGACCGCGCCGGGCTCCGCGCCCTCGAGGCCGAGGCTCTTGGCCACTGCCGGGTCGACCGCGCGGAGGAAGGGGTTCGTGGCCTTCTCCTCGGCGAGCGTGCTGGGGACGATGGGGGTGCCCGCGGCATCCGCCGCCTCGATGCGGGCAATGCGGGCCCGGAGGTCGGCGTTCTCCGGCTCGATGGAGAGGGCGAAGCGGCCGTTCGCCTTGCCGTAGTTGTGGCCCGAATAGATCCGCGTCTCGTCCGGCAGGCTCATCAGCTTCGTGAGGCTCGCCCACATCATGGGATGCGTGCCCTCGAAGACCCGCCCGCAGCCGAGCGCCATCAGGCTGTCCGCCGTGAAGGCCGCCGCGTCGCCGGGCAGGTAGAAGGCGATATGGCCCACCGTGTGGCCGGAGACGTCCAGCACCTGCACCGTGGTCTCGCCGAGGGCGAAGCTGTCCCCGTCCGAAAGCTCGAGGTCGAGATCCGGCAGGCGCGCCCGGTCCGCCGTGTTGCCGATCACGCGGGCGCCGGCGCGGAGGGCGGGGACGGCGCTGGTGTGGTCATCGTGGTGGTGGGTGACCCAGATCTGGGAGAGCGTCCAGCCGCGCTCCTCCAGGGCGGCCCGGATCGGCCCCTCCTCCGGCGCGTCCACGAGCGCGACGGCGCCCGAAGCCTCGTCGCGCACGAGATAGGCGTAGTTGTCCTGCCGGCAGGGGACGGTGACGATCTCGACGGGCATGGGGCTTCTCCGGGGTGAGGGACAGGGATCGCGTGACGACGCCGCGCGGAGACAGTAGCCTCTTGGCCGTGCGCGAACAGCCCCTTGCGGGGCGCGGCAGGGGGCGGCGTAGGGGCCATGCATCTCGACGTGGTGGAGCTTCGGCGGTTCTACTATGCGACCCGGCTGGGGCGGCTCGTCCAGCAGGTGCTGACGGCGCGACTACGGGCGCTCTGGCCGGCGACGCAGGGGCAGTGCGTGGCGGGCTTCGGCTTCGCAGCGCCGTTTCTGCGGCCCTATCTGCCGGAGGCGACGCGGGTGCTGTGCCTCATGCCCGCACAGCAGGGCGTGGTGCCCTGGCCGGGCGAGGGACCGAATGTCAGCACGCTGATCGAGGAGACGCTCTGGCCCGTGGCGGCGGACAGCGTGGACCGGCTCCTGGTGGTGCACGGGCTCGAGACCTGCGAGCGGCCCCAGGCGCTTCTCTCCGAGATCTGGCGGGTGCTGACGCCGGGGGGCCGCGCGGTGTTCATGGTGCCGAACCGTGCCGGGCTCTGGGCGCGGCGGGAGGGCACGCCCTTCGGCTTCGGCCGCCCCTACACCACCGGCCAGCTCGAGCGGACGCTGGCCGACCAGCGCTTCGCGGCCGAGCGGCATACCGGCGCGCTCTACATGGCGCCGAAGCATGACGGGTTCTGGTTCCGCCTCGCCTCGCCGATCGAGCGCCTCGGCACCCGGCTCGACCTGCAGCGGCTGGCCGGCGTCGTGCTCGTGGAGGCCACGAAGGTCGTCTACATCACGCCTAAGAACGGCTTGCGCGAACGGGCACGCCAACCCCTCCGCGTCCTCGAAGGCCTCGCACCCCCGGTCCCCGCCCCCCCCAAACCCGCAACCGGCCGCGTCCGCTCTGAGCTCAGACTGCCGCCAACAGCTCGGCGGACGACGTTAGCTTTCGCTGCATCTCGCACGAAGATCTGCTTCAGCCGAGCATGATCGGTCGACACGGCTGAAACCGAGCCTCGAGGAAAAGATCCGGTCGTCGTGAGGCATAGCCCGCAGACCTGATCAGTCGAACGCCTGCTACAATCCGAGCACCGACTTCACTGAGCCCGCGCCGCTGAACGACCAATCGATAGGGTTGTTCTCGATCAGAAACATGATCGAGTTCGCTGGCTCGAAGCCGATCTTTGCAAGACGCGCGCGGACGTCCTTGAACAGCGCTTCCTTCTGTGTGTCTTCGCGGCCCGCCAGGAGTGCGATCTCGATCACGATGGTGCGCTCCACATCCCGCTTCCCGAGGAAACTGGGATGGAAAATCATGTCGCCTGAGGGGTAGCGGCAGATCAGGCAAAAGTAGTCGTCCGGGTTCACCCCACAGGTTTCGACCAAGCTATCGTGCAGCAGGTCGTTGATGGCTCGGCAGGTCTCGGTCGGGAGGTCCTGCGGCACGTGTATCTTGTTGAAAGGCAAGGGGTGATCCTAAAGCCTGAGATATCGCGACGTTCTACCAGAGCCGCCCCAAGTTAGTCACCGGACAATGTTGCATCCGCCGCGCAGTCGGCCGAAGCGGACCTTCGTGCGAGACGCAGCACAGGTCGCTCAAGGCTCGGAGCAGGCGATCGGTGTGGGCGCAAAGGGGCGCGGACGGTCGTGGTTGGTGGTCCCGTTTTGGGGACCACCGTGGATTTTCGGCGTGCCTTGAGGCCTGGTTACTCGCTGGTGAAGAGGTTGCCCCAGGCGCTGCGGAGGGCGCGTTCGCTGAGTTCGGGCGTGCTGCCCTTGTACTGGGCCAGCGCACGGGCCTGGTCGCAGAAGAAGCGCGCGTGGAAGGCCTGGAACTTCACGGCGTCCCGCTCGTAGAGCTCGAACAGCATGAAGGCGACCTTCTCCTCGTCGACCTCCATCCCGAAGCGGGCAGCGGTGGTCACGAGGATCTTGAGGAAAGTTTCCTGATCCGGACTGTCGATCAGGATTTTGTAGCGGAGACGGCGCAGGGCCGCGTCGTCCACCAGCTTCTTCGGCGGGATGTTGGTGGAGAACACGACCAGCGCGTCGAAGGGCACCTGGAACTTCCGGCCGGACTGGAGCGCGAGGAAGTCCACGCCTTCTTCCAGCGGCACGATCAGGCGGTTCATGATCTGCTGCGGCGTCTCGCGCTGACGGCCGAAATCGTCGACCACCAGCACGCCGCCGGAGGCCTTGAGCTGGATCGGCGCCTCGTAGGTGCGGGCGACCGGGTTGAAGGAGAGGTCCAGCATGTCGAGCGTGAGCTCACCACCGGTGGTGATGGAGGGCCGCGCACAGGCAACGTAGCGCTGGTCGAAGGGCCGATCGCGGCGGATGCCCTCGCCCTGGAAGTCGCCCATCATGTTGATCTCGAGCGGCTCGTGCACCGTGGGATCGTAGACCACCAGCACCTGGCGCTCGACGATGAGCGCGTGCGGGATGAAGATATGGTCCTTGAACGCCACCGTAACGGCGTTGGAGATCGACGACTTACCGTTGCCCGGCGGGCCGTAGAGCAGGATGGCCGAGAACGAGTTGATGGCCGGACCGAGGCTGTCGTAGAGCTGATCGGGCAGGACGAGGCCGTTGAAGACCTCGCGCAGCGTCTCTTCCGACAGCCGCTCGGATCGGATCGTCTGCGCACGCACCTGCTCGCCAAAGGCCTCGATCGTCACCGGCGCGGGGCCCACATATTCGGACTGCTGCAGCGCGGAGAGCGCCCATTCGCGGCCCTTGGAGGTGAGCGAGTAGCGCATCTCGGCCCGCATCGACGCGCCGAGCTGGCCGAGTGTCTCGACAAGCTTGGCTTCTTTCGCGGCGTCGAGAAGGCGCTCGATGATCGGCACCGTAAGGCGCATCGCCGCGCTCATCTGCGTCGAACGCTCAAGCCCCTGACGATAGATCGTCTTGCAGAGGAGATCGACCAGGAAGCCTTCGTCGAGCCCCGTCTCGGCAATGCTGCGCGGCGCCTGCGGTGCGGGGATGACCCGGACCTGCGGCTGCTCCTGAACCCCGGCTGCGATGTTCATGAACTCTCTCCCCCTCCGTCGGCGCCGGCCTTCCCCTAGGACCCCTGGCGCCGGTGACAGCGTCGCGTCGATCACGGGCTCGGCGGTCCTTTGCTGGCGCAACCACCCAGAAACTCCCGTGGCGGCCCGTTCGCGGTACTCGAAGGCAGAGGAGAGCAGAAGCACCTCTCCGCCTGTCTTCTTGGTAGCCTTTTCGGACGCCCCGACAAAACCTTGCATGAAGGTTACTCGCGCATTGTGAAGAGAGTAAGGACCATCTGGGCGAGAATGCCACAATCAGTGGTTGACGTACAGCGCCAGCGCACGCAGGGCGCGATCTGCAGCGTGCGTCCGGGCCGCTGCAGCGCGGCGCAGGCGCCTCTTCCGCTGGAGCATTTTCCGCGCTACGCAGCCCGCTCGTGCCACTTTTCAGGCATCCGGAGCCGCTAAGATGAACCAGAACACGCCCGTCGATCCCTCCGACCAGCAGCCCGCCAAGGGCGGCATCGGCCATGCGACGATCGCGCCGCGGCCGGGGGTGATGGACATTGCGCCCTATGTCGGCGGTTCTTCCAAGGCCGGCGGCGCGAACAGGGTGATCAAGCTGAGTTCGAACGAAAACCCCTACGGCCCCTCGCCCAAGGCGCGGGAGGCGGCGAAGGCGTCGCTCGACACGATGGAGGTGTATCCGGACGGCGGTGCCTTGGCGCTGCGCGAGGCGATTGCGGCGGCGCACGGGATCGAGGCTGACCGGATCGTGTGCGGCGCCGGCAGCGACGAGCTGATTGCCCTGCTCTGCAAGGCCTATGCGGGGCCGGGGGACGAGGTGCTCGCCTCGGAGAACGGGTTCCTGATGTACCGCCTCTCCACCCTGGCTGCGGGCGGCACCTATGTGACCGCGCCGGAGAAGGGGCTCACCACGAATATCGACGCGATGATCGCGGCGCTTACCCCGGCGACGCGGCTGGTGTTCCTCGCGGACCCGAACAACCCGACGGGCACGATGGTCGGGGCTGCTGAGGTTGCACGGCTGGCGGCCGCCCTGCCCCCGCAAGCGCTGCTCGTGATCGACGCCGCCTATGCGGAGTATGTGCGGGAAGCCGGCGAGGATGGTGGCATCACGCTCGCCCGCACGCGCGACAACGTGGTGATGACCCGCACCTTCTCGAAAATTCACGGGCTTGCCGCACTTCGGCTCGGCTGGGCCTATGGGCCGGCCCATGTGATCGACGTACTCAACCGTGTTCGCGGGCCCTTCAACGTAACCGTACCCGCCATTGCGGCAGGGGCGGCAGCGGTGGCAGACCGGGAATGGGTGGAGCACTGCGCCGTGGCAAACGAAGCGTGGCGGGCCTGGCTTGCCCAGTCGCTCGAGAAAGCCGGCTTCGGCGTTGTGCCGAGCCATGCGAACTTCCTGCTGGTTGAGGCGGGTGCCCGTGTCGACGCGCTCGATGCTGCCCTCAAGGCGCGCGGGATCGTCGTGCGGCGCATGGAGGGGTACGGCCTGCCGAAGCACCTGCGCATCACCGTGGGTGACGAGACGGCGTGCCGTGGTGTCGCCGAAGTGGCAGCGGCACTGTGACCACGCCGCCACATCTCGATCCCCCGTTCGAGCGCCTGGCCCTGATCGGGCTCGGCCTCATCGGGTCCTCCGTGGCGCATGCGGCGCGGCGCAGCGGGGCAGCGCGGGAGATCGTGGGCTACGCCC
>JBCBHB010000085.1:0-8246 GCA_038526025.1 Pseudomonadota bacterium | reverse complement strand
CCGCCTCAGTCGGCTGCGAAGCGGGTGTTCTGGGGGAAGCCGCGGGGCGCCATGCGCCCGGCCGTGGCGCGCTTTGCGATGTAGTCCGCCAGGTCGGCCGCGGTGACGGTTCGCGTGCGTTCGCCCATGGGCCAGCTCAGGCCTTCGGCCAGCGTAAAGACACGGACATCCGAGAGCCCGCCATCCTTGTATTTCTGGAGCCGGACGCCCTTGCCGCGGCCCATCTGCGGGACCTCGTCGAGCGGGAAGACGACGAGCTTGCGGTTCTGGCCGACCACCGCGACATGGTCGCCCGCCACGGGTGCGACGGCGAAAAGCTGAGCGGGCGCCTTCACGTTCAGCACCACACGGCCCGAGCGGGTCTGCGCCAGCGCATCGTCCGCTGCGAGGAGGAAGCCGTCCCCCGCCGAGGACGCGATGAGGAAGCGGGCCTCGGGCACATGCACCATGAGATCGACGATCGCCGCCTCCTGCGCGAGGTCGACCATCAGGCGCAGGGGCTCGCCCATGCCGCGCCCGCCGGGCAGCCGGTCGACGCCGAGAGTAAAGACGCGACCATCCGATGCGAAGGCGAGGAGACGGTCGGTCGACTGGGCGTGGAAGGCGAAACGCGGCCCGTCCCCGTCCTTGAACTTGAAGTCCTGCGCGAGGTCGAGATGGCCGCGGAGGGCGCGGATCCAGCCCTGTTCGGAGCAGACGACGGTGACGGGCTCACGCTCAACGAGGCTCGTCGCGTCGATCTCCGCAACCGTCGGCGCCTCGGCGAAACCGGTACGGCGGGCGCCGGGCGGCCAGGGGATGGTGGCACGCTTTGCCTCGGCGAGCGCGCCGGCCTCGGTGATGCCCGCAAGGGTGCGGGGGGCACCGTGCTTGGCGGTCAACTCCTTGATCTGGCTCGCGATCCGGTCCCATTGCTGGCCCTCGTCCGCGAGCAGGGCCTCGAGGCCGGCCTGCTCCTCGAGCAGCCGGTCGCGCTCCGCGCGGATCTCCAACTCCTCGAGACGACGGAGCGAGCGGAGGCGCATGTTGAGGATGGCCTCGGCCTGGGCATCCGTCAGCCGCGCGGGGCCCGCGCCCTCCACCACGGCCCAGTCCTCGGCCATCAGCGCCTGCTTGGGCTCGTCCTCGTAGCGGATGATCTCGATCACGCGGTCTAGGTTGAGATAGGCGATGAGATAACCGCCGAGCACCTCGAGCCGCTGGGCGATCTTGGCGAGGCGATGGCGCGAGCGGCGCTCCAGCACGTCACGCCGATGGTCGAGCCAGGCACGCATGACCTCCGGCAGGGAGCAGACGCGGGGGGTGCGCCCGTCGATCAGCACGTTCATGTTGAGGCTGAACCGGAGCTCCAGATCGGACTGGCGGAAGAGGGTTTCCATGAGCGCTGCGGGATCGATGCTGCGGCTGCGGGGCTCGAGCACGAGGCGCACATCCTCCGCGCTTTCGTCGCGCACATCCGCGAGCGCGGTGACCTTCTTGGAGGTCACGAGCTCCGCAAGCCGTTCCACCAGCTTGGATTTCTGGACCTGGTAGGGGATTTCGGTGACCACAATCTGCCAGGTGCCGCGCCCGAGGTCTTCCTGCTCCCAGGCCGCGCGGAGGCGGAAACCGCCGCGGCCGGTGCGGTAGGCCTCGCGGATGCTCTCCGCCGGCTCGACCAGCACGCCGCCCGTTGGAAAGTCCGGGCCCGGCATGAATTCGAGCAGCTTCTCCACGCTGGCGTTCGGGTGCTTGATGAGGTGGAGGAGCGCGCGGCAAAGCTCGCCGAGGTTATGGGGGGGGATCGACGTCGCCATGCCCACCGCGATGCCGGCAGCGCCGTTGGCCAGCAGGTTGGGGGCCGCCGCGGGCAGCACCTCGGGCTCCTGCTCCGAGCCATCGTAGTTCGGGCGGAAGGCGACCGCGTCCTCGTCCAGCCCCTCCATCATCGCGGCGGCGAAGGCGGTGAGGCGGGCTTCCGTGTAGCGCTGGGCGGCGGGGTTATCCCCGTCGATATTGCCGAAGTTCCCCTGCCCGTCGACGAGCGGGTAGCGGACGCTGAAGTCCTGCGCGAGGCGGGCCAGCGCATCATAGATCGCGGCGTCGCCATGGGGGTGATAGTTGCCCATGACCTCGCCGACGATCTTCGCGCATTTGCGGAAGGTGGCGGCCGGATCGAGGCGCAGGCCGCGCATGGCGAAGAGGATGCGGCGATGCACGGGCTTCAGCCCGTCGCGCGCATCGGGCAGCGCGCGGTGCATAATGGTGGAGAGCGCGTAGGTCAGGTACCGCTCGGAGAGCGCCCGATCCAGCGGCTCATGCGCCTCCGGCTCCCCTGCCTTCATATCGTCGTCGAGCACATCATCAGCCATAGATGTTGTGTAGCTCTGCGCGGAGCCGGCGTCCAGCGGGACATGGCGCGGCGCCCGGTCTTCCGTTCCGATTTGACACTGCTCAAGGCGCGGGGCGCAACGCGCGGTGAAGCTGGGGCATCATGCAATCGTTCGGAGAAATGTCATGGTGCCTGCGGGCTATCACGGCAGCGTCGGTCGCATCGATCGGCTGCTGCGCTTCGTCCTCGGCTTCACGCTGCTTGGCTTCGGGACGCTCTGCCCCTGGGCCGCGACACTGGGGGCCGATGTGCAATGGGTGTCGGGCGGGATCGGCGTGGTGCTGATCGCGACGGCCTCGATCCGCTTCTGTCCGCTCTACCGGATGCTGCGGATCTGTTCGAGCTGAGGAGGGTCAGGGGAGCGGGCGGCTTTTGCCGTTCTCGTCGATGGCGACGAAGGTGAAGGTGGCTTCGGTGACCTGTAGGTGCTCGCCGGAGGGCTGGCGGGTGATCCAGACCTCGATGGCGATGCGCATGGAGCTGCGGCCCTCGCGCTCCATCACCGCGTGGATCGAGACGACATCGCCGACGCGGACGGCCTTGAGGAAGGTCATGCGCTCGACGGCGACGGTGGCGACCCGGCCGCGGGCGCGGCGGCGGGCGAGGACGCTGGCGCCGAGATCCATCTGCGCCATGAGCCAGCCGCCGAAGATGTCCCCGTTCGCGTTGGTATCCGCGGGCATGGCGATGGTCTGCAGCGTCACCTCGCTTTCGGGATGCGGCGTGGTGCGGCTCTGATCTTCGGGCATGGGGTCTCCTGTCAGCGCGCTTGCGGGGGTCAGCCGAGCGCGTCGCGCAGGCGGCCGAGGCGGGCCTCGATCTCGGACTGGGGGCCGCCGAGGAGAAAACGCTCGGCCTCCTCGTCGAGCAGCGCCTTGTCGGCCGCGAGGCGTTCGACCGAGATCCAGCGGCGCCAGTCGTCGAGGAAATCCCAGCCCGGCTCGTCGATCCGGCAGTCCGGTAGGCGCCAGTGGAAGGCCGGGCGGGGGCTGTTCTTCTCCTCGGGCAGCAGCTCGGCAACGAGACCCGGCGCGATGTCGCTGAACACCGGCAGCATGTCGAGCTCCATGTTCCGGGTGGGATGGAAGCCGATATGGTCGCGGATCAGGGTCTCGGTATCGGGCGCGTAGGCGGGCCGCAGGATATGCCGGGCATAGGCGACGGAGAACGGGTCGATATAGCTCTGGAGCTGCCGGATGGGGTCGAGCCGCGCCTCGCGCCGGAGAGCCGCGGCGAGCAGGACATAGGCGCGAAGGACGCTGAGGAGGTAGTCGGGCGCGGTGGAGGCGACCTCGACATTGAGGTGCATGCCGAATCCCTGGACGTTCGAATGCTTGGTGCCCTCGGCCCCCGCTTCGGCAAGCGCGCGGATGAGGGGCTGGAGGCGGCCGAGCCGGTCATGCGCGATGGGGGGCGCCACGATCTCAACGGGCATGACGGTACCGGCGAGGGAGGCGACGAGATCGGCGATGGTGACGTCGAGCCCGTCGCGCCAGCTTTCGGGCAGGTCCTCGATCTTGCCGCGCACGAATTCCGGATGGGTCCAGCGCGCATCGAGCTCCACGCCGAACTTGCCGAGCTCCTTGACCCGCACGTCGAACTGCTGGGCCGAGACGCGCTCCGCCCGCGCGTCGTAGACGCGGGCGACGGTGGCGGCGGCCTGTTCCGCGCTGACCCCGCCGAACTCGAGCTCCACGCCCACCTTGCGGGTGCTGCCATCGGTGCCGGTGGGATGCGGCAGCGGACCGTCGGCGATGATGGTGGACATGGGGCTCTCCCGGCGCTGGGACGGTGTGAGGCGGCCGCGCGGCATTGACGGCGCCACGCTGGCGGATACCTCGGGGTTATGGCGCGGAAGGTGCGGGAAAGCGAGGCCTGGTGGCGCCAGGCGCCTTCGGAGGCGGTGACCTGCCCGCTCTGCGGCCGGCCCATCCCGCGCCATGCCAGGCAATCCCTCCACCATCTCGTACCGAAGCTGAAGGGCGGCAAGCATGGGGACACGGTGCTGCTCCACCAGATCTGCCACAACGAGATCCACGCGACGCTGACGGAGGCGGAGCTGGCGCGGGACTACAGCAGCATGGAGGCC
Organism: Pseudomonadota bacterium; assembly: GCA_038526025.1. Lineage (GTDB taxonomy): Bacteria > Pseudomonadota > Alphaproteobacteria > Rhodobacterales > Rhodobacteraceae > Thermohalobaculum. The sequence continues at coordinate 3,786 of JBCBHB010000085.1, read as the reverse complement.
CTGCGCGCGCATCCCCGGCTCGCGCGGTTCATCCGCTGGGTGGCGAAGAAGGACCCGGCCTTTCACAGCCGCAGCCAGAAGAACGAGAAGCGGAAACGGCGCTGACGAGACCTCGCCTTTCGCAGCCGCACCCCTACCTGCGCCGCCGGGCTGCCAGCAGGAGGGAAAGCCATGGCCGAGAAGAGCGTTCTGATCACCGGCTGTTCAACGGGTATCGGGCACCACGCGGCGCATGCCCTGAAAGCGCGGGGCTGGCGTGTCTTCGCCACCTGCCGGAAGGAGGCGGACTGTGCGCGGCTGCGCGCGGAGGGGCTGGAGAGCTTCGCGCTCGACGTGACGCTGGAGGCCAGCATCGAGGCGGGCGTCGCCCGGGTGCTTGAGGAGACGGGCGGCCGGCTCGACGCGCTCTTCAACAATGCGGCCCACATGATGCCCGGCGCGCTGGAGGACCTGCCCACGCAGGGGCTGCGCGAGATCTTCGAGGCCAATTTCTTCGGCTGGCACGCGCTCACCTCGGCGGTGCTGCCCGCGATGCGCGCGCAGGGGCACGGGCGGATCCTGCAGAACTCGAGCGTGCTGGGCTTTGCGGCCCTGCCCATGCGCGGCGCCTATAACAGCACGAAGTTCGCGCTCGAGGGATACTCGGACACGCTGCGCCTAGAGCTCGCGCCCGCGGGCATCCACGTGATCCTGCTCGAGCCGGGGCCGATCAAGACCGCGATCCGCCAGAACGCGGCCACGCATTACAAGCGCTGGACGCGGAAGGACGGCGCCTGGGGCCGCTTCTACCGCGAGGAGCTGGAGCCGCGGCTCTACGACACGAGCGACAAGAAGGATGTCGGGGAGCTGACCTGCGCGGCGACCACCAAGAAGGTGATCCACGCGCTGGAGGCGCCGGTGCCGCGGCTGCACTACCCGGTGACCTTCCCGACCTGGGCGATGGTGTTCGCCCGCCGCCTCTTCCCCGCCCGCTTCAACGACCGGATGATCCTCGGCTCCGAAGTCCGAAAACCCAGCACCCCCGGCAAACCCCCGCGCTAACGCCCCGACCCAACGGCCCTAAGCGGCGCTCCGGTGACGCCGGACGTGTGTCTTTTCGCTTGATCGGGCTCTGTTGAGGCTGCAACTTGCATGGTGGAGAATGACGTAAACATGTTCGCTGAACGTAGGTCGCGCACATCAGTTTGGGCGGCTGAGGGGCTCGGCCGATTGGGGTTGGATGGAGTTTTTTTCTATGAGATTCGCGAGTGGAGCGCTCTTGAGCTCAGCAGTGCTGATTTTTGCTAACAACCTAGCTTACGCACAAACCGAACACGATGAGCAGGGCAAAGATCAGTCGGCATGTGCCGCGTCTCCGGCGCTCGGCACAGCCGGGCTAGGCCGGTTCGACATCCTCTCTGGCAGCAGGGTCTAGTGAGGTCAAACCCGCCGCACCATCGCCATCACCCCAAGCCCGCTCAGCATCAAAATCAGGGCTCCTGGGAGGGGAACCGCCGAATAAGTGATTGTTGTGGTGGCGCTGCCGAAGGTGTTGCCGCGGATCACTTGGTCATTCGGGATCAGTGTAACCGTCAAGTCACCCCCTGAAAATCCGCCGAAATCGGAAAACGGCACGTTGAGTTCAAAGAAGCCGTTGAAATCGGCAAACGCGCCATCGCTGGAGGTCAAAGTCTCAGGTTCAGACGTGCCGACAACGACTCCGTTCAGGTTGACGCTTAGGAACTCGACTTCGTCGTCGAGGTCCAGAGCAATGAAGTCCACCCTTAGAGTTAGACTTGGTCCACCCGGCATCGGAAGGTCGTTGAAGAGGAAGACAAAGTCGTCCGGAACGAAGTTTTGGAACGTACCCGTCTCTGCAAACGGTCCTTGCTGAAACGTCACCGCTGCCGCCGAATTAACCACCCCGACGGCAAAAAGCGCCGCAAAAAGCGTCATTCGCATGGCTGCGCTCCAAACAGTGCTGCTCCAACAACGAGCGTGTCTGAGATTTGGAGACGTTGCAAGCCGTGTTCGCTGCCGCTCGGGCGCGGCCTCTTCTCCCTGGCGCCCGATGGATCCATTCCCCAGCCGGGATTTCCCAGTTGGCGTCTCCCTAGCCACGATGCCCTCGGTTGACGCGCCGATCAATCGTGATGCGCCCCTCGTGGCGTGTCGAATGGTCGATGCACTCCGCTCAAGGCGCGCAATAGGTGATTTTTGATCGAGGCGCTGAGATCGTTCAACCTAGTTTTGCGCCATCGCGCGGCCGGATTTCACTCCGCCGTTGACACACCTCCGTTTAGTTGTTGACACCGCAATGCTATCGTGACCGGGGCGAGGCGCGAAGCGGGTTCTATCTGGGGAATGCGGGGTGAAACGTTTTTGACGGGCGCTTACGTTGGGTCAAAGCCTTCCACTCTTACCCAGTGTGGAAGGCAACAGCCGCCGTTCGCGGCGGCGACCTCGATGTTGCGTCTGGGCTCGAGGCGGACGTTCGTGGCGGTAACCTTTGCGGTTAGACTGGGTTCCATGTGGGCTTGTTCGGCTCGGTCCGGTGTCCAGGGCCGGCGGGTGGCGGGTGACATAGCGCCTCTGGGGTCGTCGCCTGGCGTCGGCGGGCGGCGCCGGCCTGACCTTAGGGTCGATGGGCGGCGGGGCCGCCGCCCGCCTCAGTTGCCGCTGGCGCGGCGCTGCTCGATCTCGCGCCGGTACATGGGCATTGCGTCGATGCGGGCGGTGAGGGCGATGATGCCTGCGCGGCGGTACCTCTCACCTTACAGCTGAGCGGTGGGCCAAGGACGATCGCCGCAAGCTGTCCAATGCGCGACGGAAACCTCAACGCAACCCTCTTTGTCAGTCTCGATTACGCTCGCGATGCCACCGTCCGGTGGGCCCCGATTACAATTCACGCCGGCCGCATTCCGCGCTCGGCTCCATGCTCCCGACGGTCTATAGCGCCACACTCACTTCAATGTACGATCCGCTCAGCGCAGCTGAAACGCCTTGCGGATCGCCCATTGCTCCACCGGGACACCCGCACCAATCTGACTGCCGGGCTCCGACTTCGAGTGGATGAAGATTGGGGATCACAGTAAACTTCGCGGGCCCAACTCGAAAGTTCCCACTGCAACAGAGGTGTAGAAATCTCATGATCAAAGAAGCACTCGCAGCACTTTCAATTGCCTTGGTGACAGTGTTTGCGCTGCCGGCGACGGCGCAACAAGGCCCTCGAACTCTGGCGGGAACATGGGTGATTTCCGAGAACATTGGTCTCAGTTGGAATGGCGTTGCTCAGACGATGGAGTCCCTCACGCACGCAGAGATGGAGATCGTCGAACACAGCGGCAAAATCTTCTCCGGCACAGTCCGCTGGGGGCTCACCTCCGACGAGCATCAGTTGGACGACGGAAACGGTGTGGCCCAAGTCTTTGAAGAGGAGTTAATCGCGATCGAGGACTTCGACGGGACAATCCTGATGGTGGAACACCCCGACACCACCATGAGACGAATACGCTTTCTGGGTGACGATACGATCGAAATACTTGCATACGAAACGGGGCCTGGTGCGATTGTCAGCCGCTCGACCTGGGTTCGGGAGTAATGTCCAAGAACCCCATCGACCCTGCCGATGGCGCCGGACGGGGCATTCAGAAGGGACGCATGGCATCTCATCACCGAAGATGAGTTGGAAGCCGTCGACCTCATCGCCAGTAAAGCTCATGAGTATGGTAAGCATTCGGCCTAGGGAGACATCAACCTTGAGAATGGTGACAGTGGTTTGGCGAAGACCATCGACGTCCTCTTCAA
>JBCBHB010000084.1:0-8321 GCA_038526025.1 Pseudomonadota bacterium | reverse complement strand
GGCGACGGGCATGGCGACGGGCACGACCATGGAGACGGCCACGACGGCGCCCCGGTCATGACCATGATCTCGCTGACATCGCCGTCCCGCGTGATCGAGGGCTTCGACTCGTCGCGCGACATGATCCACATCGAACCGGGCGTCACGGCAGAACGCTTCACGATCTTCGAGGAGAGCGGCGATGCCCTTGGCCTCACGGTCCGCATCGCTGTCACGGAGCCGGACGGCACAGCTCTCAGCACCACCATCTTCCAGGGCATCGGCCTCGCCGATCTCGGCCTCGCGAACTTCTCCGTCGCCGAGCAGAGCACCCTGAACGAGGTGGCCTCCGTCCTCGGCGCAACGATCGCCCCGCCGATCGGAACGCTTGGCTACGAGGTCACCTACGACAATGACGGCTCCAACCCGCCAGCCATCACCGGCGCCACGGAAGGCGGCGGCGTGCGCTTCCGGGCCGACACCAACGCCGACGATATCGTGGGCTTCGATCCGGCAAACGACGCCCTCGACTTCGGCGACACGTCCGTGCACGGCATGATCATCACCAAGACCCCGGCCGGCGAGATCGCCATCGACAGCCCCTGGAGCGCTGCCATGCAGATCGTCCAGGGCGTCACCTATCAGGACGTGACGATCGAGAGCTTCGGCGTCGTCGGCAACGAGCATCTGCGCCAGGACATCGGCGGCGTGGTGTCGTGGGAACTGGGCGTCGGGCCGCGGGAAGCCGACACGGTCTATGTCCGCTCGCATGAGTATGGCGTGCATGACGTCGTCGAGGGGTTCGATCCGAGCACGATGAAGCTGAGCTTCCTCTACTTCGGCACGCGTGAGCGGCTGAACGTCGAGGACACCGCAGAAGGCCTCGTCATCTCCAGCCTGCCGACGGGTCAGAGCCTCACGCTTGTCGGGGTTCAGCTCGCCGACCTCGCCCCCGGCCGCGTGGAGTTCCACTTCGACCAGGTGATGGAGGACAATCTGGAGGTCGCCTTCGGCTTCGCGCAGGACGACGTGACCCTTGTGGACCGGACCGTGCTGCTCACCCCGACCGCGCCTGAAGGACAGACCACCGACGGCTTCCAGACCCGCGACGGGGTGATGACACCGCCCGCCGATAACGGCGGCGACGGAGACGACGGCGGTACCGGCGATGACGGCAGTGGCGATGACAGCGGCGACGGCGACGGCATCGTCGATACCGGCCCGCTCGACCGTGTGCTGATCACCTGGAACTGGGCCGCCCAGGAAACGGTGGAGGGCTTCGATCCCGCCAGCGATGTCATCGATTTCGGCACGCTGTCCGCCAACCAGTTGAACATCTCCGAGGTCGACGACGACCTCGTCATTGAGGTTCTGGACAATGGCGGCCACAACTACCGCTTCGTCGATCTCCAGGCCGAGGATCTGAGCCGCGCGAACATCGACGCGGCCGAGTACAGCACCGTGCTCGACGCCGAGGGCGGCGTTATCGACCAGCTCGAGCTGCTGGGGTTCTAGGCGAGCCCCCCTCGACCTCACCGGAGCCGCGGCAGCCGCGGCTTCGTCCCAACCAGTGTTGTTCACATCAGGCAGCAGGCAGAGCACCGGCGCACCAAGGCGTCCGCCGGTAGCCCCGCCTTTCGCGCTGCCACCATGATTTGCGAGAGACCGGCATGACGAACAATGAGAGGACCACGAAAGCCCTTCGGACCTGCGAAGGCGCGATCAAATGGTACGACCCCGTGAAGGGCTTCGGCTTCGTGACACCCGACGATGGCGGACCGGACATTCTCATTCGCTCGAGCGCCGTGAAGGCCCTGGGTCGGCCCACGCTGCCCGATGGGTGCAGGGTCACGGTCCTGACGGAGGATGGCCCCCAGGGACGCAGGGCGCTCGAAATCCTGAGCCTGCGGGAAGACGGCGGTGCCGAAGCGCCTCCCCCGCCGCGGGAGACGACCGAGGGTCCACGGGAATTCGAGGCAACACTGTCGTCCCACCCGCTTCTTCCCGCGCGGGTGAAATGGTTCGATCGCGTGAAGGGGTACGGGTTCCTGAACGTCTTCGGCGTAGCAGAGGATGTCTTCGTGCATATGGAGGTGGTGCGGCAGTGGGGCATCCAAACGCTCATGGATGGCGAGGCAGTCGCGTGCCGCATCCAACAAGGTGAGAGGGGCTTGACAGCGCGGGAGATCAGGCCCTGGGAGGACGCTGTCCTCGCCCAACACCGGTCCGGCGGGAATGCAACCAGGCTTGGCTCGACCCTGCCGCATCGAAGCCAAGCCGCTCCATGGGATAGGTAGCTGACGCCCCATCTGTTAGTGCGTCACCGGCCGTTCCGTCCGGGGCTAAGGTCGCAGCGCCGCGTCGTTCGACATACCCGCAGGCGCTCGGTGCACGCGCCCGCATCACGCCCGGCACGGCCTCACTCAACCGGGTACGGGCCCTCGTCGAAGCGTTCCGCATGGTAGCCCTTGCTGCCGATGATGCGGGATAAGGGACCCCCGATGGGCTCCCCGCGCTCGAGTTGGCCGAGCACCGTGCCGAAATCATGCACGGGGCGCCAACCGAGCTCGTCCCGCGCTCTGGCGTTGACGTAGACACGCCCGACGTCATCGAACATGCGGAAACCCGCCTTCGCATAGACGCTCTCGAACAGTGGGAAGCGCGCTGCGACGACTTGCGACGGATCGCGCCGCAGCGCCGTCAGGTCGGCCCGCGCGAAGGGCGTCGTCGCGCTCACCACATAGCGCCGGAAGCCTGGCGTTGCCGCGGCCGCCAGCGCGCAAAGATGCGCGGACACCGCATCGTCGAGATCGACGCGCCGGAACAGGAACTCGTTCGCCTTCGCATTCACATCGGCAAAGGCCGCCCGCATGGCCGCGTTATCGTCGACCTCGGGAAAGAACCGGGACGTGCGCAGCACGATGCATCCCAGCGGATAGCGCGCAGCGAAGAGGGCGCAGAGGTCCTCGGCCGCCGTTTTCGTCACGCCATAGATGTTCTTCGGCACCGACGGAACGCTTTCGTCGATCCAGGCCGCGGGCTCCCCAGGCGCCGGGGTCAGCGCCGCGCCGAAGGCGCTCGTCGTGCTGGTGAAGACGAAGCGTTCGACACCCGCGGCAACGGCCTCCTCGAGCAGGCAGAGTGTGCCCGAGACATTGGTGTCGACAAAGGCCTGCCGCGGATGAGTGGCAACGTGCGGCTTGTGGAGGGTCGCCGCGTGGATGACCGCATCGACCTCCCGCATCACCGAGCGCACGGCGGCAGGCTCCGTAATGGAGGCTGTGATCTGCGTGAACGGAGAGGGAAGGATATCGATCCCGGTCGCCTCGATGCCCTGCTGCGGCAGCACCCGCATCAGCGCCTCGCCGAGATGGCCGCTGCTGCCGGTCACCAGCACCCTCATGGCGATGGCCTTCCCCTTTGCCGAGATACGATACCCGACAACCCGTGCCCGATCGGGGCAAGCAGGTCCAGCCGTCGCACCGGAACTGAGACCCTCGCTCCACCCCAGCGCTTCGGGGCCGCCACTGGGCCGGCCCCGAAACATGTCAGCTCAGACCGTCGCCCCGATCGGCAGGTCGCGGACGCGCTTGCCCGACGCATTGAACAAGGCGTTGCCGATAGCGGGCGCAACCGGCGGCACCCCTGGTTCGCCGACACCAGCGGCATGCACCGAGAACGGGTGCTCGACGATGTGGGTATGGACGTCTGCGGGGAAGTTGTCCGCCAGCACCATCTCGTAGTCGGTGTAGTTCGACTGCTCGACCCGCCCTTCCCGGTAGGTGATGGCCGAGTGGAGCGCGAGCGTCATGCCCATAACGGCCGAGCCCTCCATCTGGCTGCGGATCCGCTCCGGGTTCGCCGCGAATCCGCAATCGATGGCGATGTGCATCTCGGGCACCGTGATCAGCTCGCCCACCATCTTCACCCGCGCAGCCACGGCAACATAGCTGACGAAGGAGCGATGAACGGCCAGACCGAGGCCTTCGCCCGCCGGCAGCGCCTGCCCCCAGCCGCTTTCAGCCGCCGCGATCTCCACGACGTTCCTCAGCCGCCCTGTGTCGATCGGGTACTCGTCGTACACCTCGCCATAGTTCCAGAAGTCCTCGGGGAAGCCGGACGCGGCGGGGTCGATGACCCGCGGCTCGCCGATCAGCTCGAGCAGCATGTCCTTCTGGTCGCGCCCAAGCTCCACCGCCAGCTCCGCCGCCAGGCTCTGCACGGCCCAGGCGCGCGGCACGTTGGAGACCGCACGCCACCAGCCGATCCGGGCATGCGCTTCCACCTCCCCGTTGTCGCAGCGGATATTGGGAATGTCGAAGGGCATATCCACATGGCCCATCCCGTTCTCGATCGGGAACTGGCCCGTGGCGCCGGGCACGAAGGTGGAGAGGATCGTGGGCGCGACCGAGTTATGCCGCCAGCCCGTCACCTTGTCGTTCTCGTCGAGCGCCACCTCGATCCGTTCGAGCGAGACCGTGTGCATGAAGGAGTGGCGGATATCGTCCTCCCGCGTCCACTGCACACGCACGGGCACCCCAACCTCACGGGCGATCATCGCCGCCTCGAGGCCGAAATCGCCCTTGGACTTGCGCCCGAAGCCGCCGCCGAGCAGCGTGACGTTCACCGTCACATTGGCCGGATCGAGCCCCAGCACCGTCGCCACATCGCCCCGCATGCCGCCGGGGTTCTGGGTCGGCGCCCAGATCTCTGCCTTGCCGTCCGACACATGCGCCACCGCGACCGGCGGCTCCATGGGCGCGTGGGCCATGTGCGCCTGATAGTACTCGCGCTCGAAGGTGCGCGCTGCCGAGGCAAAAGCGGCGTCGGGGTCGCCCTGCTCGCGCTTCACCGTGCCCGGCTCCTTGGCGATGCGCTCCATCTCCGCCCGGAAGGCCGCGCTGTCGTAACCAGCGTTCGGACCATCGTCCCAGTCGATGATCAAGGCGTCCCGCCCCTTGATCGCCGCCCAGGTGTTGTCGGCAACAACGGCGATCCCGCCGAGGGGCATGAAGGCGTAGGGCGAGGGCGGGGCCGGCAGCTCGATCACCTCGCGCACACCCCCAACGGCCAGCGCGGCGCTCGGATCGAAGGACTTCACGGTACCGCCAACCACCGGGGGCCGCGCAATCACGGCGGTGAGCATGCCGTCGAGCACCACATCGGCACCGTAGACGGCCTCACCGGTCGTGATGTCGCGCAGATCGGTAATCCCGATCTCCCCGCGGCCGATATAGCGGAAGTCCGCCGGGTCCTTGAACGAGAGGGTCTCGAACGCGGGCACGGGCCGGGCCATGGCCGCCTCGGCAACCGCGCCGAAATCGATCGTCTCGCCAGATGCGCGGTTCGTGAGCGCGTGCAGCCCCACCTCCACACCGTCCGGCGCAACGCCCCAGCGCTCGGCAGCCGCTTCGACCAGCATGCGCCGCACCGCCGCGCCCATCTGCCGCATGGTCTGGATATGGTGGCGGAGCGAGCGCGAACCATCAGTGTTCTGGTTGCCATAGCGATCATGGTCGCCGACCGCCTGCTCGATAACGACGCGGGACCAGTCCGCATCGAGCTCATCGGCCACGACCATGGGCAGCGAGGTCCGCGCACCCTGCCCCATCTCGGAGCGGTGGGTGACGATCGTGACCGTGCCCTCGCCATCGATCGAGACGAAGACGAGCGGATCGGTGGCGAGCCCGCCGGGCATCTCCAATCCGCCGGTCGGGTAGGTCTCGAATGCCGCGGCCGGGAAGGCGGCCAGGGCAAGGCCGGAAGCCGTGGCGCTCTTCAGGAAGAGGCGGCGGCTGACGGGGCGGACAATGACCGGCGCGGCGCCGGCAACGGCCTGGATGTATTGCAGCATCGTTCGGCCCTCCTCAGATATCGGTGGCCGCGTGGCGCACGGCAGCGACGATGCGCTGGTAGCAGCCACAGCGGCAGATGTTGCCGGACATGCCGTCGAGGATCTCCTCGTCGGTGGGGTTCGGGTTCTCGGCGAGCAACGACGCCGCCTGCATGATCTGGCCGGCCTGGCAGAAGCCGCACTGCGGCACGTTCAGGTCGCGCCACGCCACCTGCACCCGGTGCTCGCCGTCCTCGCTCAGACCTTCGATCGTCGTCACGTTGCTCCCGGCAACATCGCCGAGCGTGAGCAGGCAGCTCCGTTGCGCGACACCGTCGACATGCACGGTGCAGGCGCCACAGGCCCCGATGCCGCAGCCGTATTTCGTCCCGTTATAGCCGGCGAGATCGCGGATCCCCCAGAGCAGCGGCATGTCTTCGGGCGCATCGAGCTCGTGCACCTGGCCGTTGATGGTCAGCGTGATCATGAAGGTCCTCCCGGTTGAACTGTCTTCTGGTGGTCGCGTCGGACCTGCAGTGGGATGGAGCGGGCTTCCCGGGACGTCGTTCGCGATGACGACGGGGGGTGAGCGCTCGTTCAAGGGCCTGGGTCTGACGGGACGCAATGTGCGGGCACTCTACCATCCCGGCGCCCAAACACCGAGGAGATCGTTCCACATTTGAACAGTCGGCCGAACGCGGCCCCTGCCCGGCAATCGGTTCCGGGCCGCCCGGCGCGGCCGGGAGGCCCGGTTCGAATGCGCGCTCGTTACTCCGCGTCGAGCACCGCGACAGCGTCCACCTCGAACAGCATGCCGTCGAGGGCCAGGCGCGGGACGGGAACCAGGGTCTGGGCCGGCAGATGCGCACCGAAGGTTGCCACGAGCTGCCGTGTCATCGCCTCCAGCATCGACTGGTCGTAGCCCACCACATAGGTCGTGAGCTTGGTCACCTGACGCGGCTCCGCACCGACCGCATCAAGCGCGGTCCGAAGGTTGGCATAGGCCTGCGCGACCTGAGCCTCGAAGCCGTCGGGCAACGCGCCCGCCTGGTCCTCGCCGCCCTGGCCGGCAATGAAGGCAACACGGCCGCCGCCGCTGGCCACCACCGCGTGGCTGAAGCCGTAGGGGGCCGGGTCGAACAGGCCGGCAGGGTTAACCATGCGAATGTCTGAGGCCGCGGCACCGGCCAGCATGGCGGCAGAAGTGCCAAGAGCGTAGGTGAGGGTCTTCGAAGGCGTCATCACGGTGTTCCTCGATGCGCGCTCAGCGGAGGCTGACGGCGCTGAGATGAGAGAGCTTGTCCGGGTTGCGGACGATGAAGATGCCGGCGACCTTGCCGCTGGCGGCATAGGCAAATGTCACCGCCGCGGTCGTGGTCGGGCCGTCCTGGATCAGGAACCCCCGCCCGGCGTTGAGGTCGGCCACCGTCCAGCGCTGCCCGGCCCAGAAGGTGCGCAGCGCCTTGCCAAGGAACGCCGTGACCGTCGGGATACCCTCCAGCGTCTCGCGAACCGCCGGAACCTTGCCCCCGCCATCCGCTGTCAGCCGAACATCGGCGGCAAGGAGCGTGGCCAGCGGGCCAACCTCGCCGGTGGTCACGGCTTCCCGGAAGGCGGCGAGGAAGCGCTCCTGCTCCGCCGGCGGGGGCGTGCTCCGCAGCTCGCCCGCCCCGAGCCGGCTGCGGGCGCGCGAGACGAGCTTGCGGCAGTTCGGCTCCGTGAGAGCAAGGGTCTCGGCAAGCTCGGCATAGGGCAGTTCGAAGATCTCGTGCAGCAGGTAAGCCGCTCGCTCCCGCGCCGTCAGGCGCTCCAGCACAAGGAGAAAGGCTGTCGAGAGCGTCGAGGCCAGCTCGACCTGCTGGCCGCTATCCTCCGCCGCCACCTGGATCGGCTCCGGCAGCCAGGTTCCCACATAGTCGATCCTCGATCGGTGGCCCGCCCGGCGAAGGTCGAGGCAGCGTCGCGTATAGGCCGTGATCAGCCAGGCCGCCGGGTTTTCGATCACCGCCCGGTCTGCCCCGGCCCATTTGATGAAAGTGTCCTGCGCCGCGTCCTCCGCCTCGCTCAGCGTGCCGAGGACCCGATAGCCGATCCCGAGCAGCCTCGGCCGCATCGCCTCGAAGAGACCGGTGTCCTCGGCGTCGATGGTCTCAGTGGGTCGAGACATTGATCCGGTTCCACATGTTGATCATGGCGATGTTCGCGGTGACGAGCCCGATCTCCGCGTCCGAGAACTGCCCGCGCATCCGGTCCCGCAGGCCGGCAATATCGGCCCGCCGGCCGAGGGCTGTCAGCGCCTCCGTCCAGGCCAGCGCGGCCTGCTCACGCGCGGAAAAGTCCCGCACCTGGTCCCAGACCACAAGGCGATCGAGCCGCTGCTGCGTCTCGCCAGCCTCCCGGGCCTCTCCGAGATGCATCTTCACACAGAAGCCGCAGCGGTTCAGCTGGGAAGCCCTCAGCCGAACGAGGTTGTGTATCTTGGGGTCGAATGCATGGACATCGACCACCC